>CAZTFJ010000125.1:0-4576 GCA_964612255.1 uncultured Rikenellaceae bacterium
AGTAAACAACTTATAAAGTTAGACAGCTTCATACGCTTTTCGAGCCACAAAACTGCAACTTTGCGTCCCCCCTGCCGTCGGGCAAGTTTGCGAGAAATATATCTTTTCAAACAATAAAACTGCGTCTTTGCGGCTTTGCGAGAAATTAAAAACAAGTGAGAATAACTATGCAAAATCCCCCTCTTTTCGGACTAACCCTTTCGCAGCTAACCGACTTGGTGCTAGCCGAAGGCCTGCCAAAGTTTGCAGCCAAGCAAATTGCCGACTGGTTATATAAAAAGGATATCGAGAGTATCGACCAGATGACCAACCTCTCGCTCGATGCCAGGCGTAAGCTTAGCGAGAAGTATTGCATTGGGTTGGTAAAACCAACAAAAGTTGCAGAGTCGGCCGATGGTACTAAAAAATATCTTTTTACCACCCAGTCGCTTAAGTTTGTTGAGGCGGCATACATTCCCGATACCGATAGGGCTACGCTTTGCGTATCGTCGCAGGTAGGATGCAAAATGGGCTGTCTGTTTTGTATGACCGGTAAGCAGGGATTTCAAGGAAATCTTTCTGCTGGCGAAATTGTTAACCAGCTCCGCAGTATACCCGAGTGGCAAGGCATTACTAACATTGTGTACATGGGAATGGGCGAGCCCTTCGATAATTTGGATAATGTGCTGGCATCGCTCGAAATCCTCACCTCCGATTGGGGGATGGCCATGAGCCCACGCCGTATTACTGTTTCAACCATTGGCGTTAAGCCTGCCATGGTAAAGTTCCTTGAGAATAGCCAGTGCCACTTGGCGGTTAGCTTGCATAATCCTTTCGACGCCGAGCGCCGAGCGCTAATGCCCATTCAAAATGTTTACCCAATTCAGGAGGTGGTTGATGAGATTAGACAGTACGATTTCTCTGGCCAGCGGCGCGTTTCGTTCGAGTACATCATGTTCGATGGGGTAAACGATACCCCAAGCCACGTTAAGGAGCTAACAAGGCTGCTTAGTAACTTGAATTGTAGGGTAAACCTAATCCGTTTTCACCCAATTCCCGATAGTCCGCTCAGAGGTTCGTCCGACGAGAAAATACTTGCATTTCGCGATGCCCTAACATCAAAAGGTATTTTTACTACCATCCGTGCCTCACGAGGCGAGGATATTCAGGCGGCATGTGGGTTGCTATCGACCAAAGAGTTGCTAAAGCAGAAAAAGTAAACGGCTAATTTTGCTGGCACAACCTTTGCTCGCGTTGTTTGTACTATTCTTGTAGTTTTGCGTACTTGTTATCAATTTAATTTTTTTTGATATGAAGATTTTCACCACAATTTTAGCCCTTGCCCTTTCGTTGAGTTTTGCTGCAGCCCAGCAAAATAGTCACACAGCTGCCGAGGGCAACGAATTTGCACTCAATATGTATAAACAATTCGCCCAGGCCGATGGTAGCAACGTGTTTTTCTCGCCAATAAGCATTAGCATGGCCCTAGGGATGACCTACGCCGGAGCCGATGGCGAAACCAAAAACCAGATTGCCCAGGTTTTTAATTTCCCTATAAACGATAAAAAGTTTCATAAGCAGTTTGCGAATTTGCAGCATGGTTTGCTTAATAGCCAGTCGGATGGTGTTGAGTTGGCTTTAGCTAATCAGCTTTGGGCTGAAAACAGTTACCGATTTAAGTGTAAATATCTGCGCAAAACAAAAAAATGGTACAAGGCTCCTGTTAAACGTCTTAACTTTAATGAGCAGCCCAACGAGAGCCGTATTGAAATAAATAAATGGGTAGAGCAGATTACCCGCGATAGGGTTAAAGATTTGCTGCCCGATGGTTCAATATCGCCCCTAACCCGATTGGTGCTAACCAACGCCATCTACTTTAAGGGGCAGTGGGAGCAGGAGTTTAATAAGGAGAATACCCAAAACGAATCTTTTACTACCATTGGTGGAAAAAAGGTTGAAACGGCTATGATGAACGCAAAGGACAAGTACAGGGCATTTGAGGGCGACGGATTAAAACTGCTTGAGTTGCCTTACAAGGGCAATGAATTCTCTATGCTAGTAATTCTTCCCAACGAGGATCGATCTATAGATGAGATTGATAAACATTTGAGTATCGAGAGTTTAACCAGTTACATAAATAAACTAACCGAGCGCGAGGTTATGCTTAAGCTGCCCAGGTTTAAGTTTGATGCTGAATATCAACTAAAATCGTCTTTGTCGAAAATGGGGATGCCGCTTGCCTTTACCGATGGTGCAGATTTTTCACAGATGTCGCGAAGTAACGATTTAAAAATTGACGAGGTTTTTCACAAGGCGTTTGTTGAGGTGACCGAGGAAGGTACCGAGGCTGCTGCAGCAACAGGTGTTGTTATGGTGCTAAAATCGGTGAGCCGACCATTTCAGTTTTATGCCAACCGTCCATTCATGTTTATTATTCGTGACAATAGCAGTGGCAATATCCTGTTTATGGGAAGAGTTACTAATCCAAATGCATAGTCTGTTCTGTGAGTAAACATATTGCAAATCTTATTAGCCAGGGCGAGCATCAGCAGCTCGATTTTAAGCACTCCATTTCCGACTCAAAAAAGATAGCCCGATCGCTGGCAGCATTTGCCAATACTGCTGGCGGTACGCTGCTTATTGGGGTAAAGGACAATGGTAATGTGTCTGGTGTAAACTCCGATGAGGAGTTCTATATGCTCGAGGGCGCTGCCCAAATGTACTGCAAGCCCGAGGTTAAGTTTACTATTACCCATTGGGAAATTAACGGTAAAATTGTGCTAGAGGTTTACGTTAAGCACGATCCAAAAAATCTTTATAAAGCGCCAGATAAAGGGGGCAAATGGAAGGCCTACTTTAGGCTCCACGACGAAAATATGGTGGCAACACCTTTGCAGGTGAAAATTTGGAAAGCCATTCGCTATCGTAAGGCAGTACAGCTATCATTAACCCAGCAGGATAATACCCTGTTAGATTTTATTAGAACCAAGCAAAAAGTTACCGTTGATGAGTGTAGCCGCGCTGCGTTCATGTCTTACATCGAGACCGAGAAAAGGCTTATAAACCTGGTGGTTTTGGGCGTTGTCGATTTCACAGCCACCCATGAGGGTGATTTTTTTGAGATAATAAAAGAGATTGATTGAGATGATTTGCCCTCAGCAACTTCATCCCCCTATTTTTAACGCAAAGCCACAAGGCCGCAACAAGTAGTTACCTATTCGCCAACATCCATTCCCCACCCATTTTAAGCATTTGCCGTTAGGCAAAGCGCAATAGCCCTCAGTGTCCTTTGTGCTTTCTCAAGTATTGCCAGCACACTACAATTCTGCCAATAGCCCCTTGCAGCAACAAGCAACATCCGTATGCAAGAAAAAAACTCTGTGTTTAAATTAAACGCGCATCTGCCAAAAGATTGGCTGGCAGAGTCTACGAAGCGCTAAAATTATTTGAATTAAACTTTTCGCTTGCCTTAACGATTCCAAGTCCGGCAAAATACAGCCGGACGTTGGAATGTTAAGGGTGTTCTTTACTAAATATGGAATCTTTGTCTCAGAGGAAGAGACAGACTGACCGACGTTTTCTGTCTGTTCCCACTGCCGCACAATTGATTACGTAGAGCCTGATTGCCAGCAGGCAAACTCGCCAAAGAATGTTTCGGTTGCATCGTGTTGTTTTTGCGCGGTAGTGGAAATAAACCTGTCAGCGTGCGTAGCTCCTGACAGCGTTTATGTAGAGAGCACATGCGCGTACGTTTGCCACCTAAACAACTCCTGTGTTGCGTTGAAGCAAACTGCTATATAAATTCGTGCTGAGCGATTGTTTAATATGCAGGTGCAAACCGCAAAAAAAAAATCCGACGGCTTTACAATTGCCGCCGAACGCAGTGAAACGGAGGTTAAGTCCTAACTCGCCTCACCATACCCTTAGAGTCTAACCTGTACCGTCTCCAAAATTTGTAGTGCGTAAGCGCGGTGTGGGTAATAAACCAGTTTACCGGTTTAAACCGCATAAAATAGTGCAATATTTTATATCCAAAGAAAATTACAACGAGTCCTAAAGCAATAATTAAGGCGTTATCCAGTATTATTTGGTGTATGATGGGTTATTGAAATTACTATCTAATCCCATGTTACACCGGAAAAGATGTCTGATAATCAGCAAAACAGCTCAAAATAAAATTTTCGTGCTGTTAGGCTTTCGCTCATTATTGTTTTAATATTTCTATCAAATCTCTGTTTATATACAAAGTTTCTCTGCCTACTTTTTGTGATTCAACAATTCCAATATTCTCAAGTTCTTTAAGATATCTGGAGGCAGCTTTTCTTTCCACTCCTAATTTATTCACCACAAATTCAATTTTCGAATATGGTTGCTCAAATAATAATTCAACAAGTTCTTTTCTGTATATTTTTGGAGCCTTTTTTTGAACTCTCACGATTGTAGAATCAAGTTGGTTTTTGATATTTGTAATTCTGTTGATTGTGCCTTTTGATGTACTTTCAATAGCTTTGAGCATAAACATTATCCATTCATCCCATTTCCCCATACGATTTACTTGGTTTAATAGTCGATAATATTCTGGTTTATTGGCAATAAT
>CAZTFJ010000125.1:4638-7902 GCA_964612255.1 uncultured Rikenellaceae bacterium
GAACTTAAATATAAAATCGGAACATCAATTAAATCATTAATTATTAGGTGTAAAATATTTAAAATCCGACCTGTCCTTCCATTTCCATCATAAAATGGGTGAATGCTCTCAAACTGATAATGCAATATTGCCAAGTTTATCAGTGGAGACAAATCATCTTGTTGATTAAAGTGATTAATAAAATTTGTTAGCAAGTCAAGTATTTCAACTTTGTCTTGTGGTGGAGTATAAACAATTTCACCAGTTGTGTCGTTTTTTAGAACTGTTCCTGGTGTACTTCTAATTCCAGCAGTATTGTCAACTAGTTCTTGTTGGATTTTTACAATGTCATTCACTCTTAAAAACCCTTGACTTTTGGCAAGGGAATATCCATAAAAAATTGCTTTACGGTAATTTATAACTTCCTTGGTTGCTGGTGAAATGTGCGTTTTATTTGTTGTCAGTGCTTTATAAAGTTCGTCTTGGGTTGTAATAATATTTTCAATTTCAGAACTATCTTTTGCTTCCTGTAAAACTGTAGCATTAATCAGCATTGCTTGATTAGGGATAGTCTTTGCAATCCCTTTTAATTCAGCTAATGCAGCAGTGGATTTGTTTGTTTGTCTAAGAATTTCAATGGTTTCCACTTTTTCTCTGATGGGTGGAAGTTTTTCCAATTGATAATGTGGTGCATTTTGTCCCATATCCTTTTTATTTGTCTCAAAAATACGAATTATGGTACATATAGCAATGCTAGTAGTAATCTTTTTGCATAAAGCCTAACTGTAAGTATCTACCTGTTTTATAGCTGTTCTAGGCAGGTGTGAAACGGAGGTTAAGTCCTAACTCGCCTCACCATACCCTTAGAGTCTAACCTGTACCGTCTCCAAAATTTGTAGTGCGTAAGCGCGGTGTGGGTAATAAACCAGTTTACCGGTTTAAACCGCATAAAATAGTGCAATATTTTATATCCAAAGAAAATTACAACGAGTCCTAAAGCAATAATTAAGGCGTTATCCAGTATGGTTTGGTGTTGTAAATAGAATTCGGAGGATACGATACCATACTTAATAAGCAGTTTAAGGGCGAGGGCTGGTAAAAACCAAAAGGCAGCCCAAAAAAGAAGAAACGTATAGCCGTGCGCAGTTTCAATTGCCCTCTCGGGACAGCTGTTCATACACTTCATACAACTCTCGCAGCTGAATGTCCAGTAAGGCCTTCCGCTTTTCATGATAATAGCATTAGCTGGACATTGCTTTATGCATAATCCACAGCTATTGCACTTGTAGCTTGCCACAAATGTTTTGGCAATGGCAAATCTTCCAATGCAATAGTAAAGTATTGATATTGGCGACAGCACAATATCTAAAGGAAACCAAAGGAATCCGTTGATAACCTTTTTCCCTTCGGTAATTCTGTGGGTAAAACGCTGGAGAGTAGTTTCGCAGTATTGTTTTATAGAGAGTGCCACCTTCGTTTTAAGCCCCGGATGGATTGAAATCCAGTTTGATGGCATATCTAGCGGACGAAACCCAATGGGTTTGTACCCTTTAATCCACAGAATAATTGCTGGTAGCCAAAGGGCTAAACCACCAACTCCCGGTGTGTGAATTTTGCCGAGTTTCCCTCGTGGAAAATTTAGCAAGAAGTGAAGAACTATTGGAGGTGCATTAAACCCGTGAGTGGGGTAGCAGAACCCCAACAAATTATCGTTGTTTATGGGCAACGTACTATTGGTCTTATTGGCAATATCGTGAACCGATGCTTTGTACCCCATATCTATTGCAGATTCGCATATCCGATTGGCAGCATACTTTGCATTGCCAGTGCCTGAAAAGTACCAAATTGATATTCCGCTTAATATCATAGCGACATGTAAATTTGAAAGAGAATAGTTAAATGTATCAAATTCTTAATCCAAGTCAAAATAAATGTGATTTTATTCAGCGAGCAATGCACCTGAATAAAAGAAAGAGAATTCTATTTGATGATGTATATTGTTGTAAAAGAATTAGAAAAGATTTTATATGGCAAAGTAAATGTGTACTTTTGCACCCTTTTTCATATATATACAAATATTACCATAATTTATGATTACAGTTTCAAATCTAGGTATCCAGTTTGGCAAGAAATTTCTTTTTCAGGATGTAGATTTAAAATTTCTGCCTGGCAACTGCTATGGCATTATTGGGGCAAATGGGGCAGGCAAGTCAACCCTTTTACGTTTAATTGCAGGCGATTTAGACTCAACCCGTGGTTCAATTAGCCTTGGCCCTGGTGAAAGGCTGTCGGTATTAAAACAAGATCACTTTGCGTTCGATGATTATACTGTGCTAAATACAGTTCTTAAGGGGCACAGCGTTCTTTGGGATATTATGCAGAAGAAAGACGCTATCTATGCCAAACCCGATTTTGATGACAAGGATGGAATTAAGGCAGCTGAGTTGGAAAACCAGTTTGCCGAGATGGATGGTTGGAATGCCGAGAGCGATGCAGCTGCACTGCTTAGCGGTTTGGGCATTAAGGAGGATCAGCACTTTAAGCTGATGAAGGATTTGAGCGGAAAAGAGAAGGTTCGAGTGCTGCTAGCACAGGCACTTTTTGGTAAGCCCGACAACCTTTTGCTCGATGAGCCTACCAACGACCTTGACCTTGAAACTGTGCGTTGGCTCGAGAACTACTTGTCGAATTTTGAAAATACCGTTCTGGTGGTTTCGCACGATAGGCACTTTTTAGATTCGGTTTGTACGCACACTGTTGATATCGATTTTGGAAAGATTAAGCAGTTTGCTGGTAACTACAGCTTTTGGTACGAGTCGAGCCAGCTGGCACTGCGCCAACAGCAGCAGCAGAACAAGAAGGCCGAGGAGAAAAAGGCCGAGTTACTCGAATTTATTCAACGCTTTAGCGCAAATGTGGCCAAATCGAAACAGACCACCAGTCGCAAGAAGATGATTGAGAAGCTTAATTTTGAGGAGATTGAACCCTCAAGTCGAAAATATCCGGGCATTATTTTTACCCCCGAACGCGATCCGGGGAATAAAATTCTTGAAGTGAAAAACTTAACCAAAAGCGTAAATGGTGAATTGCTTTTCAAAAATTTAAGTTTTACGGTTGAGAAGGACGAGAAAATAGTATTTCTTTCACGCGATCATCGCCGGATGACAGCCTTATTCGATATCATTAACGGACTTTCAAAGCCCGATTCGGGTACCTACGAGTGGGGGCAAACCATAACCAACTCATACTTACCACTCGATAACTCAGAATTCTTTAGTAAGAAGA
>CAZTFJ010000126.1:0-487 GCA_964612255.1 uncultured Rikenellaceae bacterium
ACGGCGGCTCGGTGAACCAGGGCAACGCTGAGGAGACCCTGCAGGTCAAGGGCGGTAGCGTCATGGCTGACTCTATGATGATTGCTTTCGAATCGCTCAATGTGGTCGGTCAGTGGATGATGTTGAAGACCGCAGATGGCAAGATCGCATTCCCGATTCCGGGCAACGTGGAAGTCGGTTTGTTGGAGGATTTGGTGGTACAAACAACATCCAAATTAGGCCATCGCAAAACGGTATGGATACGCGAATAACCTACTCGGCTGCCAACCGAAACTACAGAAACAGGCTTATGTTTACCCACTCAACCGGAATGGTTGACGATTCATGGGCAATGACTATTTCGGGTTCGCGCCGCTGGGCTCAGCAAGGCTACGTTGATGGTACGTTCTACGATGCTTACGCTTTCTTTGTATTAATAATAGGACCGGGAAAGAACTTTCTTGAATCAAGGATAGAGCATCATTATGAGATATAAGTATTTGAGTTG
>CAZTFJ010000126.1:497-7890 GCA_964612255.1 uncultured Rikenellaceae bacterium
GAACATTCTACGATGCTTACGCTTACTTTGTAGCCCTTGAGCGTAAATTTAACGAGTCAAACAGTTTTACTTTCACCGCATTTGGCGCCCCGTCTAAAAGTGCACGCTCGGGAATTGCCGTTCAGGAAGTTTACGACTTAACAGGCGATCCCTACTATAACCCCAACTGGGGATACCAAAACGGTGAGGTACGCAACGCAAGGGTTAACAATTACCACAAACCTATGATGTTGCTAACACATTATGGTAATTACGGCAAAACCTCGGTTACTACTACAGCAGCATACTCGTTTGGCCGTGGAGGCAATACAGCGCTTAATTGGCGCAACGCATCATCGCCAACATGGACCGAAGACAATACCCTAAACTGGCTGGTTGGCTCCGACCCTCGCCCCGACTACTACCGTTATCTGCCCAGCTACTACCAGGGTGTTGATGAATATATGGCAAACAAGCTAACAGACCTATGGCAAAACGACGAAAGTTTCCGACAGATAAATTGGGATCATATCTACTTTGCCAACTCCGATGAAATTTCGGCGGATGACCCAACGGGAGGGAAAAGATCAAAGTATATCCTAGAGGAACGCCGAAACGATCATAGCCAATGGACATTCAACTCAAACGTACGACATCCGCTATCGAGCCAAATAATACTCACAGGGGGCGCTAATGTTTCGCTTTTCAAAGGATTTCAGTTTAAAGTTATAAACGATTTACTTGGTGGAGACTGGTGGAAAGATGTTGATACCTTTGCCGAGCGCGATTTTGATGATGAGGATTTCTATCAAAACGACCTTAATAACCCTAACCGTATGGTAACGGTAGGCGATAAATTTGGATACGACTTTACAGCCAATATCAATCAGTTCGATTTATATGCGCAATCGGAATTCTCATACACTAAGGTCGATTTCTTTGTGGCAGCCAGCACATCTTACACTTCGTTCTGGCGTACAGGCCATATGCGAAATGGCCGATTCCCCGACAACTCCTACGGCGATTCGGAAAAGAACAATTTTTTCAACTATGGTATAAAGGGTGGGGCCACCTACAAGCTTTCTGGCCGTCATTATTTCGACCTAAACGCTGGCTACCAAACCCGCGCACCATACTTCCGTAACTCATACATATCGTCACGTGTAAGAGACCACGTGGTTGATGGACTTAAAAGCGAGCAACTTTTTACTGTTGATGCGAGCTACCTAGTTCGTGCACCAATGGTAAAATCGAGGTTAACAGTTTACTACTCCGAGAACTTAGACCAAACCTGGAACAGAAGTTTTTACCACGAGGGATACAACACCTTTGTAAACTATATTATGACTGGCGTAGACACTCGTAATATGGGTGCCGAACTGGGTATTGAAGTAAATGTAACCCCCGATATCTCATTGAATGCCGTTGGAGCCTGGGGGCACTACACCTACAATTCCCGCCCCAGCGTATCTATTGCCCGTGATAACGACTACGAGTTGCTTGCCGAGAACAGAACGGTTTACTTTAAAAACTTTTTTGTAGGTGGTTTCCCCCAAGCGGCAGGTTCTGTTGGCTTTAGATATAACTCGCCCAAGTACTGGTTTGTTGGAGGTAACTTTAACTACTTTGGCAAGTGGTATATCGACCCTAACCCCGACAGACGAACCGAGGAGGCTTTAGAAGGTTTAGTATCAACCGATCCGCAAACTAACGATATTCTGAATCAACAGGAAATGAACGATGGTTTTACTTTGGATTTATATGCCGGAAAATCATGGCGCATTGCGCACAAGTATTACATCAGGGCTAACCTTAGCGTAAGCAATGTGCTAAACAACAAAGAATTAACAGTAGTTTCTTTTGAGCAATTGCGTTTCGATGCAAGGGATATTGACCGTTTCCCACCCAAATTTGCTTATATCTACGGAACAAACTTTTTCTTAAACGTTAATTTCTCATTCTAGCCAACAATTAATCGCAAATAAATAAATATCAATATATTATGAAAAGATTTAGTTTCAAATTATTGGCAGTAACGTTGCTAGTTGCAGCTGCTGCATACAGCTGTATCGACGATAACTTCGATACTCCCCCCATCCCAGAGCTCCCCGAGGGGAACATTGTAACAATTCAAAAGCTCAGGGATTTATGCCCTCCCGGTAATACCATAAAAATAAATGGCGACACATCACTCTACGCCGTGGTTACTATGGATGAGATGTCGGGTAACATTTACCGAAATATCTTTGTTCAAGATAATACTGGCGCGGTAAATCTTCGCTTTGGTTCAACCAGCAATTTATACGAGGGCGACTCCATTAGGCTTTACCTAAAGGGCGCTGTTCTCTCGTGGTACAACAACCTTTTTCAGATAGATTCGCTTCACGCCGATTACAACGTGATAAAGCAGGCAACCGAAAGGTATGTAGAACCCGAAGTGGCTACCATTAACGAGATTAATTTGGATAAAGATTATTACCAGTCGCGACTAGTAAAAATTGAAAACGTTCAGATTAGAGCAGCCGATACTGCCAGCATATGGGCTCCATACCAGCAATATGGAGAGGTTTACATAGAGGACACCAACGGCAACGACATGCTAATACGCACTAGCGGATATGCTAAATTTGCTAGCGAAAATATTCCAAATGGTTCGGGTTCAATAATTGCTATTGTTGGCCTTTATCGCGAAACTGTTCAGCTAGCCATAAGAAACACCAGCGAGGTTGATCTTTACGGAGAGCGATTTGGCGATGAGGGCCCTGGAGAGGGCGAGGGCTCAGGCACCTTTGACGATCCGTACAATGTGGCTGCAGCCATAACTAACAACACTGGAACCGATAAATGGGTTGCGGGATATATTGTTGGGGTGATGGAAACTAGTGTAGATCCATACGAAGCAACTTTTGAAGGGCCATTTGCTACCAATTCGAACATGATGATTGCATCGTCACCAAGCGAAACCAATCCATCAAACTGCCTTATCGTTCAGCTGCCTTACGGTGAAGTGCGAACTGCACTCAACCTAGTAGACAATGAAAGTAACCTAGGCAAGGAAGTTATGGTGCGTGGCGACCTAATGGCGTATTTCAGTAGCCCAGGGTTAAAAAATACTGATGGCTACTGGATTGATGGCGATGGGCTTAACCCTGACGATGTTGTTCCAATTGATGCTTTTTTCGAAGAAAACTTCACTAGCGACCTTGGCTCATTTACAGCTTATAGTACCACAGGCGATCAGGTTTGGGGATGGAAAAATTATGACGATGGCTGTGCTGTAATGTCTGGGCATATAAACCCCAACAGTTTCGCCAATGAGGATTGGCTTGTGTCTCCCGCTATAGACCTAACCGGTAAAGCCAACGTTGTAATGAATATTAGAGAGGCTGTAAACTACATCACAAGTAATGGATACGACGAACTTCAAGTTCTTGTATCTATCGATTACGATGGGACAAGCGCTCCCAGTTCGGCAACATGGACTGAACTAACTGACTTTAATCGACCCGTTGGTACTGATTGGAATTTTGTTGATAGCGGAGATATTAGCATGACAGCCTACGATGGGGAAACAATTCACATTGCCTTTAAGTATACAAGTACTGCAGCAGACGCATCAACATGGGAAGTTGGCAAGGTTATTCTGTTTGAACAGGAATAATCTGGTATCCGAAAGGAATTTAAAAAAGCGGCTTTTCTAGAGCCGCTTTTTTTGTTTCACATATGCATAAAGATACAGTAAATGTAATATCAGAGAAACTCCATGCAAAACTTATATCCTCCATTAAACTTGATGCAATCCTCCTGTTAAGCAGATTAAGAATTTGATATTAACCATCAGTCGGTAGTAGTAAAACAATTATGAATGAACTGCAAAACACTTTTCCAAGTTTGATATAAAATCATCAACCAATTCTAACGTATAGTGACAAAAAATACCAACTAAAACTAAAAAAGCCCCATAAATGGGGCTTTAAACTCTATGTAAAAACGAATACTACTACCAACTAGTAGTATAGGTATGGTTGTAAATTCTATAGGTTTTACGCTCACCATTCTTATCGTTGGTAAAGTGAATATAACCAGACAGCATTGATATGCGCTTGCCTGATGTTGAAGTTGCTTCAGCCTCAAAGGGCTTATTCACATTAAGCGTTAGGGCGTGATTTCCTTTGCCCGAGAAGCTTTGTCCAACATTATCAATTATAACAGGAGCCTGACCTGGCAACTCCAACTCAACCTTGTTGATGGTAAAAGGAGCATCGTACTTTGCCACAACAGTTATGGCTGCTTGCGATGAGGTAACCGTTTGCCCTTCGGCAGCTGTAGCAGATAGGCGGATAGGCTCGTTTACAAAAATGGCAGCCTTATCGGCTGTGATATCAAAGTAAAATTTCTTTTGCACATTGTTATTACCAAACCTGTACGAGACCAATATATGGTTTTCGGGATCCTCGTAACAGTTAAAATAATCGTACTTAATAAGCGTGTGATCCTTATTGTTAATTGTGCTTGTAATGCGAGCACACTCAGAGCGAACAATGGGCTTTCGGGCAGAGTGAACAAACTTATCGCCAAGCCTTAACGCATATTTAAGTTCGCCTAGGCCACTCTCTAGTTCAACAAGTTCAATACTTTTGTATAGATTCGTATATCGAGAAATCCCTAAATTTGCTTTATCCTTGCGGCCATCCATAAAGTAGTCGGCCAATATACGAAGTTCGCCAATATTCTTTTCAATCTCTTCCAAATTGGTGATATTGTCAGCAGCTGCAACCAGCTCATCGAGCTGACGAGTCATTTCATTATCGCGTTTTTTAAACTCCTCAACAAGTTTCCAAATCTCTGTTTTGGGGAAAGGATACTTAAGATGGTAATTAAATCGAACTGCACGCGTTTTTTTATCTTGTAATTGCTCCCAGTAAAACTCTTCTACTTTGGATAGAGAAATACCCTGTAGGAAAGGAACAGGGCCAGAAGTTGTGGTAGTAGTAGTGGCAAAATTCTCGAGATACGAGGATATATTGTTCATTGTATTCTCCTCAACCCTCATCTCCGATGTGGTTTGAACATTCTCGGCCACAGCGCTTACAATCTGCTCTTTCACCATATTCAAGGCATTCTGCTGAGCTTCTTGAACTGTAGACCCACTTCCTACTGTAATAATATAATCTTTTTCAAGACCGTTAATCCAACTAGGTTGACGTCGAGAACTGGAGTCAATCACCTTATTCTGAGCAACACAGCTCACTGCTAAAGCGAAGAGGGGAATTAAAAGGAGTATTCGTTTCATTATTAGGTAGGTGTTTTATGATTAATTGCTTAAAGCAACGGTTTCAGGATGCTAGTTAGCATAAAGCCATCTATAGAACAAAAACAATAATTCCAGCAACCCCAAAGGGGCTGCTGGAATTAATTAACTAATTATGGTTGCTGATTCGCCATATTTTCCATCTCCTGGTTGAAGATTTGCTCAAATTTCATCTTGTCATAGTCAAGACGAAGCCTGTCGTCCTTGCTAATATTATCGCTTACCTTGTTAAGCAGCTCATCTTTAGCAATCTCAACAGCCATATAAACAATGTACTTACCCTCAAGCTGACGAGTTTCTTCGCACATCACTGACATATTGTTAAGCTCTTGGTTAACAACCGAACGGGTCATATCCTCAAACTTTTCAGCAAACTCATTAGCATCACCTACAGTGATATCCTGAGTGTAACGATCAGTTACAGCCTTAATTGTACTATTAATACCAGTTGCAAGAGCTGAACGGGCATCAACACTAGCCTTACGCTTAGCAGTGCTAAGATTTGTGCTCTCGCCCATTCCTGTTCCACGGAAGTGGGTTCTATCGGCAGCATATTCGCTTCCACTACATGGAATGATTACTTTGGTTCCTAGTCCATCAGAAACTTTTTTTCCACCCCCGCAGCTAGCTAGGGTAAATGCACCTGCAATAATTGCAATTGCAAAAAGAGATTTAGTTAGTTCAAGTTTTTTCATGACTTTTAAAAATTTAGGTTAATAGAAATTAATATAAAGATTTGGTTAAAAATGTTAGTTTTTATAAAGCCAACTCCAATCGAATTCTTTGGCAGCACCATGATATGCCCATGAGCGAGCAATATCACGCCCTGCTTCAATCTTCATCTTTTGGATATCGATACTGTCGTCGTACTTTTTCATTTTGAACCCCCAAGCGCCACCACCCTCGGCTTCAACGGCAGCGGTAACTTGTGCAACCAGCTGCTGTGCCTCTTCGTAGCAACCCATATCGGGAGTAATTTTACTGATGTGCTCCTCAACTTTCGATAACTCCTTACCAGCCCAAGCAGCCTTAGCAGCAGAAAGCGCCTCGTTACATTGCTGATTAGAGAAATCCTCGTAAATATCAATAGAAATCTGCATACACTTATCGTAACATTCACGACTTACATCGGGAACCGACATGAGTGTAAAAAGAGCCTCCTCGTAATTTTTCTGGCCAGCTAATGCTTGTGCTGTAGAAATAACCACATCGCACTTTGAGTTGTAAAACTCAATAATTTTCTCTTTACCTTTCTCAACAAATCCACGGAATTGGCCATGGCGAGGATTTATACCATTTAAAGCCTGTGTATATGCACGCTGTTCACTATTTCCAACTCCTTTAACCTGAATGTTGGTTTGGCTGTAAATATTTTGCGTGAGCATATCAACAATGTAAAGAGTCACATCCATTGTAAGCGATACCATAGGAGGTGCAGTAGGTGTAACATCCTGATTGATAATTGATATCATAGGAACCATAACAAATTGACCAGCGTTAGCTGTTGCTCCTAATCCGTTTAGCGTTGCTATTTGCATAAGCCTATTCTGCAAATTTCGCTGAGCTACACCGGGTACCCCAGCCTCGTCGGGAACAATTGCTGCTATCGCAATACGGCCAAGGTCATCGGTTTTACCGAGACTACTCTGCGCATTCCCCGATAGTACAATTGCTAAAAGGCCAACTATTAGAATTGAAAGTTTTTTCATTGCCTTAATTATATTTAAGTTCAAAGTTTTATGATACTAGCAAACCCTATGCCGTTTTTATTGATAGCACTTAGGGTATGAAAAAAATTATTTCTCTCCCACAATTAGCCAAGCTTCACCAAGACCACGCATATAGATTTTTGATTCAATTTGGAAGTTATCGCGCAAATATTTGCTTAGCCCGCTAACCCATCTACGAGTATCTACAGCACGTTCACGTCCACGGCTATCGGTAATAGTCATTGGTATACGAACCTGCTCAAACCTCATCTGGTTATCGCTGGCATCGGTAAGGCTAAACCTACCCGATACGGTATTGTCGTAGAACCAATTCTCGATACACCGGAGTCCTGCCCGTCATCTGCCCGGACGCGGATACTATCCGTGAAGGCGA
>CAZTFJ010000127.1:0-7808 GCA_964612255.1 uncultured Rikenellaceae bacterium
GGTAATACCACCAAACGTAAGTCTACCGCTAATTACACCCATCAGCGCTCCACCGGCAATAAACCCTGAGGCAATAAGCGTTCCGCGCTCGCGACGAGCTTGATTAACCTTAGCATCTTTGCTACGGGTTGAAACTATATGAGCAATTATACCACCTACAAGTAGAGGGGTGTTTAGGTGTAAAGGAATAAACATACCCAGCGCAAAAGCCAAAGCGGGCACGTTAATCATGGTAAGTATAAGCGATAGCATGGCACCAGCACCGTAAAGCAGCCATGGGGCAGGCTTTCCGCTCATCATAGGCTCAATTACAGCAGCCATAGCGTTTGCTTGTGGCGCAACTAGCGCGCCTTCGCCAGTAAATCCGTATGTTTTATTTAGAAGGATAATTACACCGCCAACAGTTGCTGCTGATACAAGAGTTCCTAAAAACTTCCAACTTTGCTGTTTGTATGGCGATGAGCCAAGCCAGTAACCAATTTTTAGGTCGGTTATAAAACCACCAGCCATCGACAGGGCTGTACAAACTACACCTCCTATAATAAGTGCAGCAACCATTCCGCTCTCGCCCGATAGGCCAGAGGCTGCCATAACTAGCGAAGCAATTATTAGGGTCATAAGTGTCATACCCGAAACGGGGTTAGTACCTACAATGGCAATGGCATTGGCGGCCACGGTGGTAAACAGAAATGCTATAACCATTACAATGGCTAGGCCAATTAGGGCGTGAGTAAGATTATGTACCACACCAAATTGGAAGAAGATAAAGATTAGGATAGTAGTGGCCAGAATTCCAAAACCAATTACTTTCATAGGTAAATCGCGCTTGGTTCGTAATTCCTCTTTCGATGCTCCACCTTTACGACCCATAGTTTCGGTAACTGCCAGTCCAACCGCTTGCTTAATAATTGGCCATGATTTAATAATACCAATAACACCGGCCATAGCAATGCCTCCAATACCAATTGGGCGGATGTAATGCATAAACATCTCTTCGGCGCTCATATCGCCAATTAGGGCAAGGGCATTGGTTCCAACGGGGCTTGTCATACCCTCGGCAAAGTAGTTTAGGAAGGGAATTAGAACAAACCAGCCAACAAACGAACCAGCACAAATAATGGCTGCATATTTTAACCCGATTATATATCCTAAACCAACAATGGCAGCACCAACGTTGATTTGGAAAACCATTTTGGCTTTAGTGGCTAGGGTTTCGCCAAAGGGAATTACTCTTGTTGTAAATACCTCGCTCCACCAGCCAAAGGTTGCTATAATAAAGTCGTAAATACCGCCAACAAGGCCGCTAATAACCAAAAGTTTGGCTTGGTTGCCGCCCTTTTCGCCCGATACAAGTACCTCGGTTGTAGCGGTAGCTTCGGGGAATGGGTACTTGCCATGCATATCGGCCACAAAGTACTTACGGAATGGGATTAGGAACAGGATACCCAGCACACCACCAAGTAGCGACGATATGAAAACCTGATAAAATTCCGCTTCTAGATTAAGAATGTAAAGAGCAGGTAGCGTGAAAATTGCACCGGCAACAATAACACCCGAACTAGCCCCAATTGATTGAATAATCACATTTTCGCCAAGGGCATTTTTTCGCTTTGTAAGCGATGAGAGACCAATGGCTATAATTGCAATGGGGATGGCGGCTTCAAAAACCTGCCCAATTTTTAGCCCTAAGTATGCAGCGGCAGCCGAAAACACCACGGCCATTATAAGCCCCCATGTAACCGAGTAGGTGCTAATTTCGGGAATAATTTTTTGCGGCGACATCACCGGTTGGTACTCCTCGCCTGGGTTTAACTCACGATACGCGTTATCGGGTAAACCCTTAATCTTTTCTTGTTCTGCGTGATGAGACATTTTTTGTTAGGTTAATTGATTTATAGTTTAAGTAGTTGTAATTTTTAAAGTGCTTGCAAAATACAAAAACCAAATGTATTTGCTAGGTTAGGTTAGAAATATTCCTGCTACAAACCTGCCTCCATCGCCGTGTCGAGCCGAGAAAAAAATGTCGTTTTCGGAAATGGTACAATGCCCCGAAATTTCAATATTAGTAGGTTTTACCCCCGATTCGGTTAGCGTAATTCGGTTGGCCTCCCACATATCGAAAATGGTTTTACCGTTTATGTTTTTAATCACATTATTTATATCGAAATTCTTTTTTGCTTCGGCAATTACATCTTCGCCCACCTCGTAACAGCAGGGGCCTCCCGATGGGCCAATACCCACAATAAGATTTTCTGGTTTTGAGCCAAATTCAGTCCTCATCTTATCAACCAGAAAGGCCGGAGTTCTCAGCGTTGTCCCTTTCCAACCCGAATGCGCCACCCCAATGGCTTTTTCAATAGGGTCGAAAAAAACAATTGGCACACAGTCGGCAGCAAGTGTAATTAGGCATAACCCGGGTACATTGGTAACAAAACCATCGGTATTAGCAAAAGCATCGGTAGGGCTTTGGGTTCCGTTCCCGCGATGGTGTTCGTAAACTCGAGGGGTATTTGTGCCGTGTACTTGAATTGGGTACACAAAATCGTAGGGCGATAAGCCAATAGCGTTGGCAAGTTTTGCTCTGTTGGCTAGTACATGTTCAGGGTTATCGTCTTGATTTAAACTGAGATTAAAACTTTTGTAACTGCCTGTGCTTACCCCGCCGTGGCGAGTAGTTACGAAATGGGTTATCTCATTATTAAAAGCCAGCAGGTTCTCAAATTGTCCAAGTTTTATCCCTTTGTGCTCAGTGAATATCATATCAACTTATTTTTTATGCATAATAAGCAAAAATATGCAAAATGATAGATTTTTTTATCTCTCGTTTTATAGATATTGTTGATACGATATTGCTAGCGTGTTCGCTGCTGGTAAGCACTTGCCTTTTAATTCAAGAATATTACAACAATAGTCTGCCGTTGAATGAAACATTTCATTCCAAAATCAGTATCATTTAGTTATGTTGAGTGATTCAATATTACTGTTAGCAATCAACTATAACTATAAACATATCTGATGTCCTATATTATAAGGTGCTATGTTATTGTCCTATTGCTAATGCTATCCTTTGTGCAGGTGGCTGCTCAACCCGCTTTACCGCCTAGTTTTGAGGATGACACAACTTTAGCGTATGCCCAAAAATTATACACCATTGCAGAGGAAATGTATCGCAATGGTGATGTTAATGAAGCAATAGAGCATTCAATTGTTGCTATGGAGGCTTGCGAGGATGCCGGTTTGTTGCAGAATGTTGCCCATTTACTCCTGAATATTGGAATTTTGCATCGGGTTAATAGTGAGTACTCTAAGGCTTTGGAGTATTTATATTCTGGGTTAGAAAATTTTTCAACTCTCAATAACAAGGGCGGACAGGCCAGTGCCCTAAACCAGATTGGAGCAATTTATCGCATACAAGGGAATTATCCGGGAGCCTTAGAACACCTTTTAAATTTCTTAACACTATGCGAAGAGGTTGATATTACCACAGGCCGTGCCAGCGTGCTTAATAATATAGGCATAGTTTACTTTTACCAAAACGATTATCCCAAAGCACTCGAATACTATTTGGCTTCGTTACAAATAGAGGAAATGAGTGGTTCAGAGTATGGTGTTTCAATTTCATACATCAACATTGGTGAGGTGCACAAAAAGATGGGGAATTTTAATGAGGCGCTCGATTACTTTCTCAAAGCTTTGGTTTTGGCAAAAAAGCATGAAGATTCTGACTTGGATGGCGATAGTGTGGGAATTCTTTACAACGAGATAGGCTCCATTTACCTTGAATTAGGACGTTACGAGCTTAGCGAAAGCTATCTGAATCGTGCCCTTAAACAATTTCAGGATTTAGGGAATCATCAACGTTTGGCAGAGTGTCAAATTTATCTCGGAAAGCTCAATCAACAGCAGGGCTTTAGTAATAAAGCTATCAGTTTATACAAAAAGGCGCTTAGCCATGCCACCGATATTTCTTCCACCGATTTAATTGCCGATGCTCACGAAGCGTTAAGTGGGCTTTATGAACAATTGAATGACCCCGCTAAGGCATATAAGCATTATAAAAAATACATTGCTTCGCGCGATAGCCTTTTTAACGAAGATGATACAAGGCGGATGGTACAGGCGGAGATGCTTTATAATTTCGAGAAGCAGTTGCATAGCGCACAACTCGAGCAGGCTAAGCGTGAAGTGCAGCTACAAGAACGATCTAACAGGCAACGGGCAGTTCGTAATTTGCTTTTGGTGATGTTATTTATGGCTCTCATACTTGTTGTGCTAGTTTACAATGCTTACAAGGTGAAAAAAGAGTCGAATAATAAGCTCAAACTTCAGCAAAACGAGATATTAGAAAAGAATGAAGAATTATTACAGCAACAGGAAGAGATTCTTGCCCAGCGCGACGAGATAGAGTCGAAAAATCATATCCTCGAAAATTCTCAGCGCATTATTGAAGCTAAGAATGAGCGAATTATAAGTAGCATTGAGTATGCACAAACCATTCAGCAAGTGTTTCTTCCCAATAGTGATTTGCTGGCAAAATATTTACCAAATCACTTTGTTTTATTCATGCCTAAGGATATCGTTTCGGGCGATTTTTACTGGGTAAGTAGTGCTCAAGATATAATTTTTGCTGCCGTGGTCGATTGTACTGGGCATGGCGTTCCGGGTGCTTTTATGTCGGTGGTAGGCAACACAATTCTTAATCAGATTGTTAATGAATGGAGAACATATAATCCTGCTCTAATTCTAGAACTGATGCACAAACAGGTGCGCACAGCGTTAAAGCAAGATGTGAATAATGCCAGAGGGCATATGAGTATGGATGTTTGCTTTGTGGCAATCGATTTGGCTAAGAATAAGGCTACCTTTGCAGGGGCCAGTCGCCCTTTGTATATTGTTGATAAGGGGGAAGTAACAAAGATTGCCGGAGATCCACGTTCGGTTGGGGGATATCAACGAGAAGAAACAAGGTATTTTACTAATCATTCTATCGATTTAACCAGCAATACAGAATTGTATTTAACAACCGATGGGTATATGGATCAAATGGATACTAATTTTAAAAAAATTGGTCAGCGTAGGTTTGTTAAACTTTTACAGCAGGTTGCTGGTAAATCTATTGAAAATCAGCACAACGAGTTGCTGATGGCGTTAGAGCAACATCAGAAAGAACAGGATCAAATAGACGATATTTGCATTTTAGGTCTTAAACTTTAGCTATTTTTGTGGCCTAATCTATTGCCCTATGGACAATTGGTATTGATATAACTGCCTCTTTTGAGTTAAGGAGACAGTTTTTTTATTGGCATATAATCAAAAATCAAATATAATGACAGAGAAAAAAAAGAAAAAATCGCTTATCGACAGGTTCTTGAACATTGTTGAGCGTGGTGGAAATGCACTGCCGCACCCGGCTTCGTTATTTGGAATTTTTGCCCTTACAGCGCTTGCCCTTTCTGCCATTGGCCATTGGTTAAACTGGGAGGTTATTCACCCTGCAACCGGTGAGGCAATTCGTACCGTTAACCTGTTGTCAAAATCGGGACTCGAACGCATTATCGACGAGATGGTGCATAACTACACCAGTTTTGCTCCGCTAGGAATTGTTATGGTTGCCATTATGGGTATTGGTATTGCCGAGGGTAGTGGACTAATTGGTGCTGTAATTCGTAAGCTGGTGTTGGCCTCGCCCAAACGTATTTTAACATTTGTTATTGTTTTGGCTGGTATTCTTTCTAACACGGCCAGCGATATTGGTTATGTGCTACTTATTCCACTTGCAGCAATAATATTTATTGCTGTGGGCAGGCATCCTATTGTTGGTATGGCCGCTGCATTTGCTGGCGTTTCGGGAGGATTTAGTGCAAATCTAATTTTGGGAACCATCGATCCGTTGGTGGCGGGATTATCTGAGGAGGGAGCTCATATTCTCGACCCATCGTACCATGTTAATCCAACTGCAAACTACTACTTCATGGTGGTTTCTACTTTTCTTATTGCCTTTTTGGGAACTTGGGTAACCGAGAAGTTTATTGCCCCTCGCTTTGGCAAATATTCAGGAACTGAGGCGGGTGAAAAAATTGAACCCCTTTCGCCCATTGAGCGTAAAGGTTTGCGCTGGAGTTTTTACACCATGCTTATATGGGTGGCAATTGTGCTTATTGGTATAATTCCCGAAAATGGAATTCTTCGCGGACCCGATGGTGGGTTACTATCCTCGCCAGTAATTAAAGGGGTAATTGCATTCTTGTTCCTAGTAGCCGGAACAATGGGTATTGTTTATGGTGTTATAACTGGTAAGTATAAAAACGATGGCGATGTGGTTAAGGGAATGACCGTGAGTCTTAAATCCATTGCTAACTATATGGTGCTAGTTTTTTTTGCTGCGCAATTTGTGGCCTATTTCAAGTGGAGTAACCTAGGTATAATATTTGCCATTAGCGGCGCCGAAATGTTAGTGCAGGCTAACCTTGGGGTAATACCGCTTATGATAATGTTTATATTGCTAGCTGCTGTAATAAATATGTTTATGGGTAGCGCTTCGGCCAAGTGGGCTATTATGGCTCCCATATTTGTCCCAATGTTTATGCTGCTGGGCTACTCGCCGGAGCTATCGCAGGTGGTTTATCGTATTGGCGATTCCGTTACCAACGTAATTTCGCCTATGATGAGTTTCTTTGCCCTAATTATTGCCTACTTTCAAAAGTACGACGAGAAGGCTGGTATTGGTACCATCATTTCAACCATGCTGCCATATAGCATCTTCTTTTTTATTGGATGGACAATCCTTCTGGTTGCCTGGATACTACTAGAACTGCCTCTTGGCCCAGGCGCAGAGCTATTTTACGAACTACCTGCCGGAGTGAAAGGTTTTTAAACCAACTTCTTTTTGATATAACCCGAGCCGTAAACCAAGCCAGAAATGCTTAAGTTTACGGCTCGCTTGTTTTTTGGGGGAAGTCGGAAGTCTGAAAGTCTGAAGTCTGAAAGTCGAAAGTCTGAAAGTCTAAAGTCTGAAAGTTGGAAGTCGAAAGTCGGAAGTTGGAAGTTGGAAGTCGAAAGTCGAAAGTTGGAAGTCGAAAGTTGAAAGTTAATGGTTAAGTAAATTAACGCTAACCCCAAACCCTAAACCCTAAACCCTAAACCCTAAACTCTAAACTTTAAACACTAAACCCTAAACAACTACTTTGTATATGAATAGTTTCCCCATCAACGACCCAGTAATACAATCTATTGCATTGGATAATGAACTTCCTGATATTAAACGAACTACCAACCTTTTTGTCGATTTGCTAGAGGATATTGTTGCGCAGCAGCTATCGGGTAAGGTGGCCGATGTTATCTTTAAACGATTTTGTGGCATTTTCCCCAATAGTATCCCAACTCCTGATTTGCTTCGAGAAATCTTGGTTGAAGAGTTGCGCGCTGTTGGCCTATCAAATGCAAAGGTAAATTACGTTAAGAATATTGCTGAGTATGCCATGGCAAATAATCTTACGGTTGAGTATTTCGATAAGCTAAGCGACGAGGCAATAATTAAAGAACTTACCAAAATAAAAGGCGTTGGAGTATGGACAGCCCAAATGGTGCTTATTTTTTCGCTCAATAGACCCAATGTATTTCCCGTTGACGATTTAGCAATTCGTTTAGGGATGCAAAAACTTTATAACGTAGAGTTGGAGGGCAAAGCTCTAAAGCAAAAGTTAGTTGATATTGCCTATGTTTGGCAGCCAAACAGAACTTTGGGCACACGTCTGGTATGGGCCTGGGTTAACAGCCAGAAAAAGAATGCGGTAAGGATGTAACACCTA
>CAZTFJ010000128.1:0-7807 GCA_964612255.1 uncultured Rikenellaceae bacterium
TTCCAGGTAAGTAACATTTAACCTCTTTTAGCGAGATGACAAAATTGACCAAGAACCAAAAACTTGCGTTGTCGAAAATTGAACCCGAAAAGCAGTACAAGCTATCGGAGGCAGCCAGTTTAATGAAGGAGATTACATATACCAAGTTCGATGCCTCTGTAGACATCGACATTCGCCTTGGCGTTGACCCAAGAAAGGCCAACCAAATGGTGCGTGGTGTTGTAACCCTACCTCATGGAACTGGAAAAGCCATTCGCGTGTTAGTACTGTGTACTCCCGATAAGGAGGAGGCTGCTAAAGCCGCAGGTGCCGACTACGTAGGGCTTGATGAGTATATTGATAAGATTAAGGGTGGTTGGACTGATGTTGATGTAATCATCACCATGCCAACTGTAATGCCAAAAATTGGTGCCCTTGGTCGTATACTTGGCCCACGTGGACTTATGCCTAACCCCAAAAGCGGAACCGTAACCATGGATGTGGATAAGGCCGTGAAAGAGGTTAAGGCAGGTAAAATCGACTTTAAAGTTGATAAATTCGGTATCGTTCACACTTCTATCGGTAAGGTTTCATTCGAACCCGAGAAGTTGGTAGAGAATGCACAGGAGTTTATCCAAACAATCAACAAGCTCAAGCCTGCTGCCGCTAAAGGTACATACATCAGAAGTATTTACCTTTCCAGCACAATGAGTCCTGGTTTGCAGATTGACACCAAATCAATCTCGGAAAAGTAGTAATAACGCAATAGAGACCCATTTATCATGAGAAGGGAAGATAAGAATGTAATCATTGATAGGCTTACCGAGCAAATCAACCAGTACCCACACTTTTACCTGGCCGATACATCTACCCTCAACGCTGCTGATACCAGCACGTTGCGCCGTAAGTGTTTTGATAAGGAAATAAAGCTTGTGGTGGTGAAAAATACCCTTCTACAGAAAGCACTCGAGAAGTGCGAGAAGGCAGATTTTTCGCCCCTGTTCGATACGCTCAAAGGTTCCACTTCCATTATGTTTACCGAAACAGGGAATGTGCCCGCAAAGCTTATCAAGGAGTTTCGTAAATCACACGAAAAACCTGTACTTAAAGCTGCATTCGTTGAGGAATCGTTTTATATTGGCGACAATCAACTTGATGCTCTATCGAGCCTCAAGAGCAAGAACGAGCTTATTGCCGACGTTGTTGCACTATTGCAATCGCCTGTTAAAACAGTTGTATCTCAACTGCAATCAGCGCCAAATACCATCGCCGGTGTGGTTAAAACCCTTGGCGAGCGTGAAGGATAATTATAATTTTGTTTGGAATTAATTAATAAACCGTTAGGAAAAATGGCAGATCTTAAGAAATTTGCAGAAGAACTAGTTAATCTTACTGTAAAAGAAGTAAACGAACTTGCTCAGATCCTTAAGGACGAGTATGGTATTGAGCCTGCTGCTGCTGCAGTGGCTGTTGCTGGCCCCGCCGCTGGTGGCGAAGGTGCTGCTGCTGAAGAAAAAAACACCTTTGACGAAGTTCTTAAGTCAGCTGGTGGAGCTAAACTTCAGGTAGTGAAGCTTGTAAAAGAGCTAACTGGCCTTGGTCTAAAAGAAGCCAAAGAGCTAGTTGACGCTGCTCCTAAAGCAGTTAAAGAAGGCGCTTCTAAGGAAGAGGCCGAATCGCTTAAATCACAACTCGAAGAGGCAGGAGCAGAAGTTGAACTTAAATAAAGAAAACCTGATAGCATTAGGTAATAAGGGTTTAGAGTCTATTAAATGGACTCTAAGCCTTTTTATTGTTTAAATTATTAGTTCAACAAATCCTATCGCAATGTCCTCAGAAATAACAAAAAAAAGAATATCATTCGCTAAAACGAAGAATCAGTTCAATTATCCTGATTTCCTTGATATTCAACTAAAATCATTTGGCGAGTTCTTCAAATTCGGTTCTTCTGTTGAAGAACGAAAGAAGGAGGGGCTGCATAAAGTATTCGCCGAAAACTTTCCTATTACCGATACTCGAAACAACTTCGTGCTCGAGTTTATCGATTATTACATTGATCCACCTCGATACTCTATCGATGAGACCATTGAGCGTGGGCTAACCTTTAACGTTCCGTTGAAGGCAAAGCTGAAACTGTATTGTACTGATCCCGAACACGAGGATTTCGATACCGTGGTTCAGGATGTGTACCTTGGTACAATACCCTATATGACCCCTCGCGGCACTTTTGTGATAAATGGTGCTGAGCGTGTGGTTGTATCGCAGCTACACCGTTCTCCCGGTGTATTCTTTGGACAGAGCATCCATGCCAATGGTACCAAGCTGTACTCTGCAAGAATTATCCCTTTTAAAGGATCATGGATTGAGTTTGCTACTGACATAAACAATGTCATGTATGCATACATCGATCGTAAAAAGAAACTTCCCGTAACTACCCTTTTAAGGGCTATCGGGTACGAGAGCGATAAGGATATTCTAGAAATATTTGGCCTTGCCGATGAGATTAAAGTTTCTAAATCGAACCTCAAAAAGTTTGTAGGCCGTAAACTCGCTGCTCGGGTTTTAAAATCGTGGGTAGAAGATTTCGTTGACGAAGATACTGGTGAAGTGGTGTCGATTGAGCGTAACGAAATTGTGCTTGACCGCGAAACTGTTCTCGAAAATGAACACATTGATGAGATTGTGGACTCTGGAGCCAAGACCATTCTTCTGCATAAGGATGATCAAAATATCTCCGACTATGCCATAATCTACAATACACTACATAAAGACCCCTGTAACTCTGAAAAGGAAGCGGTTGTTCACATTTATCGCCAGCTTAGAAACTCTGAGCCACCTGACGAGGCCACTGCTCGCGACGTTATTGAGAAGCTATTCTTCTCTGATAAACGTTACGACCTTGGAGAGGTAGGACGTTACAGGATAAACAAAAAGTTAAACCTGTCTACCGATATCGATGTAAAGGTACTTACAAAAGAGGGCATTATTGAGATTATTAAGTACCTGATTGAGCTAATTAACTCTAAGGCCGATGTAGACGATATCGATCACCTTAGCAATAGGCGTGTAAGGACTGTTGGCGAACAGCTAGCCAGCCAGTTTAGCGTAGGATTAGCTCGTATGGCACGTACAATCCGTGAGCGGATGAATGTTCGTGACAACGAGGTGTTTACTCCCATCGACCTTATCAACGCCAAAACGCTATCGTCCGTTATTAACTCGTTCTTTGGAACTAACCAGCTATCGCAGTTTATGGATCAGACTAACCCATTGGCTGAGATGACCCATAAGCGCCGTCTTTCAGCCCTTGGGCCTGGAGGTCTTTCGCGTGAGCGTGCAGGTTTCGAGGTGCGAGATGTTCACTATACACACTACGGCCGATTATGCCCAATTGAAACCCCTGAAGGGCCTAACATTGGTCTTATATCGTCGCTTTGCGTTTACGCAAGAATTAATGATCTTGGGTTTATTGAAACTCCTTATAGTAAGGTTGATGCAGGGAAAGTGGACCTTTCTAACGAAGGGGTAGTTTACCTTAGCGCCGAAGAGGAGGAGCTTAAGACAATTGGTCAGGCAAATGCCCCGCTCGATGAGCAAGGCTGTTTTATTAATTCTAAGGTTAAATCGCGTCTTGAGTCTGACTTCCCCTTAGTTGAGCGGGAACAGGTAGATATGATGGACGTTGCTCCAAACCAGATTGCCTCTATTGCTGCATCGTTAATCCCATTTCTTGAGAATGATGATGCCAACCGTGCATTGATGGGATCGAATATGATGCGCCAAGCAGTACCACTTATTAACCCTGAGGCTCCTATTGTAGGTACTGGCCTTGAGGAGGTTGTGGTACGCGACAGCCGTGTTCAAATTGTTGCCGAAGAGGATGGTATAATTGATTATGTTGATTCTGATGAAATAGTTGTTAAGTACAACTATTCAGACGATCAACGCTTTGTTAGCTTCGATCCTGAGATAAAGCGATACAAATTACCTAAGTACAAGAAAACCAACCAGAATACCTCAATAACCCTTAGGCCTATGGTTCATAAGGGGCAGGAGGTTAAGAAAGGTCAAATTCTAACCGAAGGGTATTCTACTCGTGATGGAGAATTAGCCCTAGGGCGTAACCTAAAGGTGGCATTCATGCCATGGAAAGGTTACAACTTTGAGGATGCTATTGTAATTAATGAGCGAGTTGTACGAGAGGACATCTTCACTTCGGTTCATATTGATGAGTATGTACTTGAAGTGCGCGACACCAAGAGAGGAGTTGAGGAGCTAACTGCTGATATCCCAAATGTTAGCGAGGAAGCCACCAAGGACCTCGATGAGAATGGTATGATTCGTATTGGTGCTAACGTTGTTCCTGGCGATATCTTAATTGGGAAAATTACTCCTAAAGGTGAGTCGGATCCAACACCAGAAGAAAAATTGCTACGTGCAATCTTTGGCGACAAAGCTGGCGACGTGAAAGACGCCTCATTAAAAGCACCACCATCTTTATTCGGCGTTGTGATTGAAAAAAAGCTTTTTACACGTTCGGTTAAAGACAACAAAAAGGGTAAGAATAGCGAAAAGAGTCTTGTAGCTAAAATTGATGAGGAATTTAACTATAACCTCAATAACCTAAAAGAAAAACTTATTGACAAGCTTTTCTATTTGGTAAACGGCAAAACATCGCAAGGTGTAGTCGATTTATTTGGGCAAGAGTTAATTCCTAGAGGGGTTAAGTTTACTCAAAAAATGCTCACAGACATAGATTATATGAATGTGAACGCAGCCAAGTGGACTACTGATAAGCATAAGAACGAACTCATAAAGCAAATTATCCATAACTACATCTTGAAGTGTAAAGAGTTCGATGCGGAGCATAAACGTAAAAAGTTTAATATAACCATTGGTGACGAAATGCCAGCAGGAATTGTTCAGCTGGCTAAGGTATACATAGCCAAAAAGCGTAAGCTTAAAGTGGGCGATAAAATGGCAGGTAGGCACGGTAACAAGGGTATTGTTGCTAAAATAGTTCGCGATGAGGATATGCCTTTCCTTGACGATGGAACGCCTGTTGATATTGTACTTAACCCACTTGGTGTACCTTCGCGTATGAACCTAGGACAGATTTACGAGACGGTTCTCGGTTGGGCAGGCGAGAAGTTAGGGGTAAAATTTGCCACTCCAATTTTCGATGGTGCCAAAATCGAAGAGATTAACAAAATTACCGAGGAGGCAGGTATCCCAAAATCAGGCAAAACATATTTGTACGATGGGGGAACTGGTGAGCGTTTCGACCAGCCAGCTACTGTAGGTATCATCTATATGCTTAAGCTAGGCCATATGATTGATGATAAGATGCATGCTCGTTCCATTGGACCATACTCTCTTATCACCCAGCAACCTCTTGGAGGTAAAGCTCAGTTTGGTGGTCAGCGTTTTGGTGAGATGGAGGTTTGGGCACTTGAGGCATTTGGTGCATCACATATCCTACAAGAAATTCTTACTATCAAGTCAGATGATGTGGTGGGTAGAGCCAAAGCTTACGAAGCTATTGTTAAGGGTGACCCCATGCCACAGCCAGGCATACCAGAATCACTTAACGTGTTACTGCATGAATTGCGCGGCTTAGGCCTTAACGTAACTCTCGACTAGTTGATAGTTACCATTAATTATGTATAGCCCTGAGCTGTACCTTATGCAAGTCTTAACAACTTAACATATTACAATATGTCGTTCAGAAGGGAAAATAAGGCAAAAAGTGATTTCACCAAGATAACCATTAGCTTGGCTTCGCCCGAGGAAGTTCTCGAGCGTTCTAGCGGTGAGGTGCTTAAGCCTGAAACTATTAACTACAGAACCTACAAGCCCGAGCGCGATGGATTATTCTGTGAAAGGATTTTTGGGCCTGTTAAGGATTACGAATGTCATTGTGGTAAATATAAGCGCATTCGATACAAGGGAATTGTTTGCGATAGGTGTGGGGTAGAGGTTACCGAGAAAAAAGTGCGCCGCGAGCGTATGGGGCATATCAACCTAGTGGTTCCGGTTGCTCATATATGGTATTTCAAATCGTTGCCCAATAAAATTGGGTATCTGCTTGGATTGCCAACAAAAAAGCTCGACTCAATTATTTACTACGAGCGGTATGTGGTTGTAAATCCTGGTATAGCAGAGAATGTTAGCTACTTAGATTTCCTTACCGAGGAAGAGTATCTTGATATTCTTGAAACCTTACCAAAGGATAACCAGCACCTCGACGATGACGATCCTAATAAGTTTATAGCCGCTATGGGAGCTGAGGCTATCCATATGCTTTTATCTAGGTTACAACTCGACGATCTTAGCTACGACCTACGCCATAAAGCGAATACAGAAACTTCGCAGCAACGTAAAAATGAGGCGTTAAAGCGTCTTCAGGTGGTTGAGGCTTTCCGTGAGTCAGCTAATATTAACAATCCTGAGTGGATGATTTTGCGTGTAATTCCAGTGACTCCACCCGAATTGCGCCCACTTGTTCCACTCGATGGAGGACGTTTTGCTACATCGGATCTTAACGATTTGTATCGAAGGGTTATTATTCGTAACAATCGCCTAAAAAGGTTGATTGAGATTAAAGCCCCAGAAGTTATTCTCCGAAACGAGAAACGTATGCTTCAGGAGGCCGTTGACTCGTTGTTTGACAATTCAAGAAAGAGTAATGCTGTTAAAACGGATGCAAACCGTCCGCTAAAATCGCTTAGCGATAGCCTTAAGGGTAAGCAAGGACGTTTCCGCCAAAACCTTTTGGGTAAGCGTGTTGACTACTCTGCCCGTTCGGTTATTGTGGTAGGTCCAGAACTTAAAATGCATGAGTGTGGACTACCTAAAGATATGGCTGCTGAGCTTTACAAACCTTTTATTATTCGTAAGTTAATTGAAAGGGGAATTGTAAAAACAGTAAAATCTGCAAAGAAAATTGTTGACAGAAAAGATCCTGTTATTTGGGATATTCTAGAAAACGTGCTTAAGGGCCATCCGGTTATGCTTAACCGTGCTCCTACACTGCATAGGCTAGGTATTCAGGCCTTCCAACCAAAGCTAATTGAAGGTAAGGCCATTCAGCTCCATCCGCTTTCATGTACTGCGTTTAACGCCGACTTTGATGGTGACCAAATGGCTGTTCACCTTCCGCTTGGCAACGAGGCAATTCTTGAAGCTCAAATCCTGATGCTAGGATCGCATAATATCCTTAACCCTGCCAATGGTGCGCCAATTACTGTACCTTCGCAGGATATGGTTCTTGGACTTTACTACATAACCAAACCTCGTGTTGGTGCCAAGGGCGAAGGGCTTCGTTTTTATTCGCCCGAGGAGGCAATTATTGCCTACAACGAACGTGTTGCCGATCTGCATGCCAAGGTTCAGCTTAAATACGTGAGAGAGAACGAAGATGGTTCAACCACTGCCGAGATGATTGAAACCACTGTGGGGCGTATTATTTTCAACCAGTTTGTACCCAAACAAATGGGTTACGTTAATGAACTTCTTACCAAAAAATCACTTCGTGATATTATTGGTAGAGTTCTTAAAACGGTTGGAATTGCACGTACATCACAATTCCTCGATGACATTAAGCATATGGGTTACTCGTTCGCATTCAAGGGTGGATTATCATTTAACCTTGATGATGTAACTGTACCTGCAGAAAAACTTACATATGTAGACGAGGGATACGCTCAGGTTGATGAGGTAATGGCCAACTACAATATGGGTCTTATTACCAATAACGAGCGTTACAATGCAATTATTGATATTTGGACACATACAAATGCCAAGCTAACATTAACCCTACTAAAGC
>CAZTFJ010000129.1:0-7803 GCA_964612255.1 uncultured Rikenellaceae bacterium
CATTGGGGGAAGCGGACTTGGTCAAGACACCCTAATTAGCTCACGCTGAATATATTTTTGGGCAATAATTTTTGAGTGGTACTCTAGGTGGGCTCCAGAACCTACCCTCGATGTTAGCTGTGCCAAGTAAACTGCGCCCCCCACCACTTCTAGCTCCTCTTTCCTTCGTAGTTCCTCGGTTACAGTATAAAGGTCAATGGGTTCGAGTCGAGTGGAGAGTTCAACAATAGCACCAAATATTTTCTGATGATTCTCCTTATAAAAGCTTTCGGGCTTTAAAACATCAAGCACAGTGATAACGGCATCCTTCTCAACCATTAACGCACCCAGCACAGCCTCCTCAATTTCGAGTGCTTGCGGGGGTATTTTCCCCATTTCGAGCCCAGCGATATTTGCAGTATTTGGCTTCTTGTTATAATTTCTCTTCTCGGCCATCTAAATAATTTTTTACAAAAGTAGAAAAGATGATTTGCTTTTAATAGAAAATCAGCAGCGGGTTATTAACAAATTCGCTATAAATTGATATAGAATCAATTATGCAAAACGAACAGCCAAGTACCTCTGGTACAAAAGCTAAACTCCTTTACCTTTAAAAACAGTAATAAGAGTATAAATAAGAATTTTAAAATCGACATAAAGCGACATGTTCTCGATGTAAAGCAGGTCGTACTTTAAGCGCTCCACCATTTCATCTACATTCTCGGCATATCCAAACTTCACTTGCCCCCATGAGGTTATACCGGGCTTTACTTTCTGCAAATGGACGTAATGCGGTGCTTTTTCAACAATTTGATTTATATAGAATTGGCGCTCGGGACGGGGGCCAACCAGCGACATATCGCCCTTAAGCACATTCCAGAAATTGGGAATTTCGTCGAATCGCGTTTTGCGCAAAAAGCGGCCAAATGGGGTAATCCGGCTGTCGGTTTTGTTGGAAAGGGCTGGCCCTTGTGCCTCAGCATCAACATACATTGACCTGAACTTATATATATTAAAAGGTTTACCAAACCGTCCTACTCTTTCTTGTGAAAACAGAACTGGCCCCTTTGATGTAGATTTAATAACCACAGCAACTACTAGAATAACTGGGAGTAAAAGGATTAATGCTATTGCCGAGCCAAGAACATCTATCATTTGCTTAACTCTTTGCTGCCATAGTGGCATCAAATTGAAAGAGATTGTGATTAATGGAGCCCCCAAAATTTGAGTCATACGCACCCTGCCTGTAAGAAAGTCGTACATACTTGGCGAAGCCTTTACCACAACGCTAAGCGATAACAATTCGTTAACCACCTTGCTTAGCCGATTCTCGTCGCTCTGCTCAAGGGCCAGCACAACCTCATCCACTTGGTTTTTGGCAATAATATCTTTTAAATCTGAAAAATCGCCTAATCTAGGAAGTGCTTGTGCCATAGGGGACGACGACTCGCATAAAGAACTAACATACCCAATAATGCTGTTACCCTGATTTATCTTTTGATTTTTAAACTCTGCATATACCCTATTTGCAACATCTCCACTACCAATAATTAGCGTTGGGAATGAAATTTTCCCTCTTCGAATATTCCTTGTATTTATTGACGTGATAATTAGGCGAGGAAAATAGGTTAACGAGAATTGCAGGAAGAGTAATGTGAAAAAAAGCTGGTAATAACTTTTGTATGAAGCTACGTAATCGTCGAGCAGCAGTAGAAAAAAGATAACAACTACACCTAAAAGGGTTATCCCAATTGAGGCTCCCAGCTCCTTTAACCTCGACCTACGCAAAACATCGCGATAAAGCCCTGCCATTGAAAATAAAACTACCCAAAAAATGGGCAACACTACAAGCCCTAAGGCAACGTTAGTATCAATAACAATATCAACATTGTAACCAAACAGTTCTGGTTCAATAACGCTTTTACGGTATCGATGAAAAATGAACCAAACCGCAAACGAACCACATAAATCGAAGGCTAAATATTTGACTAGTTGAACTTTTCTTCTCACATTAATTGAATTAATTCGATGTTCCGAAAATAGCAAAATATACCCGATAATACTACCGATTATTGAAATTCTAATCTAGTAAAAACAATTTAAATACGCCATTTTACAGATTACCGAAACCGCTAAAAGCACTTTTTTAACATCGGTTTAAGAACTATATTTGCAACTGTGATTAAATGGTTATATCCCATAAATACAGTTTTGCAGAATGGATGATTCTTTTAGACACAAAGGGCTTAGAAAAAAACTGGTAGAAGAAATTCGTACCAAGGGCATAACTAGCGACAGAGTGCTTGCTGCAATAAATGCGGTACCCAGGCATCTTTTTATGGAAAGCGGTTTTCTTAACTTCTCCTATAAGGATTCGGCATTCCCTATTGGTGCAGGCCAAACCATATCGCAACCATACACCGTGGCTTTTCAAACACAGCTACTCGACATCGCACCCCAAGAAAAAGTTTTAGAAATTGGTACAGGATCGGGTTACCAAACGGCTGTGCTACTTGAAATGGGCGCCAAGGTTTATACCATTGAACGACAGCATGAACTATACATAAAATCGAAAACCCTGCTGGAAAAGCTTAACTACACCCCCCACTTTTTTTATGGCGATGGTTATCAAGGCAAACCTACGTATGGTCCATACCATAAGATATTAGTAACAGCGGGTGCACCAGAAATACCAGCAAACCTTATTGAACAGCTTGTTGTTGGCGGCAAAATGGTAATTCCTATTGGCGATAGCACTGGGCAAAATATGATGCTGGTTGAAAAAATATCCGAATCGGACACAAAAATAACGAACCATGGGCGCTTTGCATTTGTTCCTATGCTTAAAGGCATAAACAAATAATACGCTTGTAAAAAACCATATCTCGATGACAACAATTAAAACTTTCGTTTTCAACCCTTTTCAAGAGAATACCTACGTTATTTACGATCACACAAAGGAGTGTATTATTGTTGACGCTGGATGCTTTTCAGCCGAGGAGCAAAATGAAATAATAAGCTTTATTAAAAACCAAGGCCTTACGGTAAAACTTATTGTAACCACTCACGGCCATATCGACCACGTGCTGGGCAATGCATTCCTGAAAAATCAATTTAATGTTGATATTGCTGGAAATCCCGAAGATCTTCCGCTTATTCAAATGGCACCAACCCAAGCCTTAATGTATGGGTTAACTATTGAAGACGTACCAACTATAGATAAGAATTTGAACGATGGCGAAACCCTAACATTTGGCGAAACCCAATTCAGCATTATTCATACACCTGGCCATTCAAAAGGGGGAATTTGCCTTTACAACCAGCAGGAAAACTATGTAATTACAGGCGATACGCTTTTTAAAGCGTCAATTGGCCGAACCGACCTTCCTGGTGGTAGCTACGAACAGCTGATAAGCAGTATCAGCCAAAAATTACTAACTCTTCCCGAGAACACAAAAGTTTATCCTGGTCATGGCGAACCAACCACTATTGGCTGGGAGCACGAAAACAATCCATTTCTTAAGTAGTGTAAGCATTTGATAGAGTTTTGATTTCAAATCAGAAAAAGCAGCAAATAAAAGTCTAAAAATTGTAAGCAATTTTCTACTTTTACAAAAAAATTAAAATAACGCGCAAACGTTTTAAATAAAGCATAAGTTTCTGTTATAATAACCAAGTAAAACTATTGTATATATGTCAACCGAACGCTTTGTCTCCCGCCACATTGGCCCCCGCGATTGCGAAATCGACGAAATGTTGAAAGCCGTTGGGGTAAAAACTATTGACGAACTAATTGACCAAACGGTACCCAAGGGTATTAGAATGGAAAAGGCTCTTAACCTACCCGAGCCTTTGTCTGAAAGTGAATACCTGGAAAAAATTAAATCGTTGGCATCTAAAAACAAGGTTTTTAGAACATTTATTGGTATGGGTTACTATGGAACACATACACCATCGGTAATTCTGCGTAATGTTTTTGAGAACCCAGGATGGTACACCTCATACACCCCATACCAAGCTGAAATTAGCCAGGGACGCCTTGAGGCCCTACTAAACTTCCAAACCATGGTTATGGATTTAACCAAAATGGAAATTGCCAACGCATCGCTCCTCGACGAATCGACAGCTGCTGCTGAAGCTATGCTTATGATGCACAGTCTTCGCCCACGCCAAGCTGTAAAAGAGGGTCGCAATGTAATATTTGTAGATAGCGATGTATTCCCACAAAACCTTGAAGTAGTAGAAACCCGTGCTAACCCTGTGGGCATTGAAGTAGTAACCGGTTGCTACAGCGAGTACGAGTTTACAGGCAAGGAATTTGGCGTAATTGTTCAATACCCATCGGCCAAAGGGAATGTACGCGATTACGCTGAATTTACAGCCAAAGCCAAAGAGAATGGTGCATTTGTTTCGGTAATTGCCGATTTACTATCGCTTGCCCTGCTAACACCTCCCGGCGAGTGGGGTGCCGATATTGTACTTGGATCGACCCAACGCTTTGGTATTCCAATGGGATTTGGTGGCCCTCACGCTGCATACTTTGCAACTAAGGAGGAGTATAAGCGCAATTTGCCTGGGCGCATAATTGGAGTTTCTGTTGATAAGCATGGTAACAAAGCGCTCCGTATGGCCCTACAAACCCGCGAACAGCACATTAAGCGCGAGCGTGCAACATCGAATATATGTACAGCTCAGGCTTTACTTGCCACTATGGCAGGGATGTACGCCGTTTACCACGGTCCCGAGGGCATAAAGCGCATAGCATCCCATGCACACAGCGCAGCCACTACTATAGCAAAAGAAATTGAGAAGCTAGGCTACAAGCAAAATGTAAAGAATATCTTCGACACGCTTGAAGTTGAATTGCCATCGGGCGTTAAGGTAGATATGATTCGTCGTAAGGCCCTTGATAAAGAAATTAACCTAAACTATAAGAAGAACGGAACCATTGGCATTAGCACCGATGAGGTAACATCAATTGCTGATATCAACAATATAATTGAGATTTTTGCAGAGGTAGCTGGCAAACCTGCCACAAAGGTTAATTCTATTGAGAATGCTAACAGCATACCCGATAATCTTAAGCGCAAATCGGAGTTCCTAACCGAAAAGGTTTTCAGCATGTTCCACTCCGAAACTGAAATGATGCGCTACATCAAGCGCCTTGAGCGCAAAGATATTGCACTTAATCACAGTATGATATCGTTGGGTAGCTGCACCATGAAGCTTAACGCTGCAACCGAGATGCTACCTTTAAGCTGGATTGAGTTTGGAAATATTCATCCCTTTGTTCCTGCCGATCAGGCTCAGGGGTATATGAGCCTGATTTGCGAGTTGGAACAGCTTCTTGCCGAGATTACTGGTTTCGATGCTGTTTCGCTTCAACCTAACTCTGGTGCAGCTGGTGAGTACACGGGGTTAATGGTAATTCGCGAGTATCACAAAAGCCGTGGCGACGACCACAGAAACGTGGTGCTTATTCCATCATCGGCACACGGAACCAACCCTGCAAGTGCTGCTATGGCGGGCATGCAGGTTGTAGTTGTAGCCTGCGACGAAAATGGTAACATATCGCTAGACGATTTAAAAGCTAAAGCCGAGCAACACAAAGATAACCTATCGTCATTCATGGTTACCTACCCATCTACACACGGTGTTTTTGAGCCAGAGATTAAGGAGATGATAAACATTATCCACGAGAATGGCGGACAGGTATATATGGATGGTGCCAATATGAATGCACAGGTTGGACTAACCAGCCCCGGTATTGTGCATGCCGATGTATGCCACTTAAATCTGCATAAAACATTTGCTATACCTCATGGTGGTGGTGGCCCAGGCGTTGGCCCAATTGGAGTAGCCAAACATTTAACTCCATTCCTACCATCGCACCCTGTTGTAAAAACTGGCGGAGAGAAAGCTATACCTGCCATTGCTGCCGCTCCTTGGGGAAGCGCAATGGTTGTTTCAATTACTTATGGTTACATTTTGATGCTGGGCGCAGAAGGTTTGAAGAAGTCAACTGAGCTAGCCATTCTTAATGCAAACTATCTGGCAGCTAAGCTAAAAGGCCAATTCGAGGTGCTTTACACCGGCAAAACTGGTCGTGTAGCACATGAAATGATTCTCGATTGCCGCCACTACAAGCAAACCTACGGGGTTGAAACTGGCGATATTGCCCGCAGGCTTATGGACTATGGCTTCCACGCACCTACCCTGTCGTTCCCTGTGCATGAAACGCTTATGGTGGAGCCCACCGAGAGCGAATCGTTGCAAGAGTTGGATAGGTTTATCGAGGCTATGATTGAGATTAAAAAAGAGCTGGATGAGATTAAGGATGGCAAGGCCGATAAGGAGGACAACGTAGTTAAAAATGCTCCACACACTGTTATTGAGGTTACTGCCGACGAATGGACTCACAGCTATAGCCGCCAAAAGGCAGCTTATCCCCTAAGCTGGTTAGCAAGCAACAAATTTTGGCCTGCTGTAGGTAAAATAGACTCTGGCTACGGCGACCGCAACTTGGTTTGCTCATGCGCTCCAATTGAGGAATACTTGTAAATTACAAATAGCATATTTTAAAAGAAGGCTGCTTATTGAGGCAGCCTTCTTTTTTTATAATTCCAAAGCCGTTTGTAAAACCCAGCCACTGGCTTGCTGAGTTGCTACTTTAGGGCAGGAAGTTGGTATTTAACGATAGGGTGTTCTTCGGTAGTGGCAAATTGATAAATTGCGGTTTCGTCGTGGCTTACACAGAAATATCCCCAATGGTCGAGCTTAAACCTGCGGACTGGGTTTCCATTCCAATCGAATTGCTCAACAAATATGTAACCCGACGATTTTCTATTGTCATTATGAACATCTATAGGCGTTCGTCCGCTGTACAGAAAATAGATATGATTATTTTGGCCCGATAAGCCCCAGTAATGGGTAACATTGTCGGGTGCAAGCATCTCCGTGTTAGTGCCCGCTTTGGTATCCTTGGTCTTAAATATTAGCGTGCGTACATTCTCGCCTTCGGTATCCATAAAAGTAATTCGCCTAAAGTATTTATAGGCATACACAAGCCTACTATTATCTCTACTAGCTCCTAAATCGCCAATGTACGAAGCCCAGTTTTTATGTTTCTCCGAAAATGCTAAATCGAAAACCGGCTGCGCTAATGTTGTATCGCTACCAACCTCGCCTCGGAAAATGGCTTTACCCTTCTTGGTATTATCGATATAGTAAAATAGCGAATCGGTGAAGGAGTACATCTGCAAATCGCCCTTATAAGCCATGTAAGGTAGTTCAATTTTTGAGGGAACAATCTCATAGCTATCATTGATATAATACAACTGGCCATTATCATGCACATAGCACAAGGGCTCATTCTGAAATGTTTTTACAATGGTTGGATACTTAAATTCAAATGGCCCTTTTCCTGGGGTACCAAATTCTTTTAGAAACTGCATACCGGGTAGCGAAAAAGCCATAAACATACTACTGTTACTCCTATTCTTAACCAGAAGCACATTGGGTAAAGCCAGCATTTGCGTTTCCTGCACCTTAAAAATGTGATTAACAGGCACCGATTCGCCCTTAAGTTCGATAGTTGAACCAAAATCGGACTCATCAATAGTAAATTCGCCTGCTTCGAGTGGCGGAATATCCGCCTTTACTACTGAACTACTGGCTAATGTATCCAGAGCATTACTATTTTGTTCCTTTTTACTGTCAACACTAGTGCACGAGGCAAGTAGCAAACACAATGCTACACAAATTGATATTCTTATCATAATTTCCATATTATTCTACTTAATACTAAACCGAACTAGCTGGGGA
>CAZTFJ010000130.1:0-5159 GCA_964612255.1 uncultured Rikenellaceae bacterium
TATATAGTGAGGATGTGAACGAGGCCAATTTGTTGTTAACCCGAGATTTCTTGCAGCGCATTCTTGCTCTCAGAACAAAGCATTTGGGCCGGATTTCAATCTCGTTTGTTGAGTCTTGCCTATACATTGCAATTTCGATGAAAGACAAAATGTTAGCTCCCCAAATTTTAAAAAAGTTAACAAGCGTTGAGAATGCAAAGATCTATTTCAACCAGGTTCAATATGCAGCCTCCCTTTTACAAGAGTTAAACCCAGCTAAGTAATCTAGGCTGTTCAAACCTTTAGCCATTTCAAATGTTTTAATTTGTAAGCATTGTATCGCCTTGCTGCTTTGTTAGGTGTAACATTGCCTTACGTTAAGCTGTGTTTTTTCAATGATTTAAGTAACTTTGCAACCAAACATAAATTTATGAATAGCAGTATGAAAAGGGAAGAGCCGTTGATTTTAATATCGAATGATGATGGCTATCGGGCCAAGGGGTTGGAGGCTCTTATTGAAATGGCTAAACCATTAGGGCGAGTTGTAGTGGTGGCACCCAGCGAGGGACGCTCTGGTATGTCGCATGCAATTACCATAAAAGACCCGTTGCGTATTCGCAAGCATACCCGAACCGATAATGTTGAGCTGTACTCGGTAAACGGAACACCCGTCGATTGCATAAAATTAGCCATGAGCGAAGTGCTTAAAACCACCCCCGATGTTATACTGTCGGGCATTAACCATGGTTCAAACTCGTCGGTAAGCGTTTTCTACTCGGGCACTATGGGCGCTGCTATAGAGGGTTGTTTGTATGGAGTCCCTGCCATTGGATTTTCGTTGCTAGACTTTTTACCCGATGCCGATTTTTCCGGAGCCGTAAAGTATGGTAAGCCTATCGTTGAAGCCGTTCTTGCAAAAGGGCTCGACAGGGGCATATGCTTAAATGTAAACTTTCCGGCTATCCCTGCCGACGAGATTAAAGGCGTTAGGGTGTGCCGACAGAATATGGGCACGTGGCGCGAGGAGTTTGACAAACGAACCGACCCAAGGGGGATTGATTATTTCTGGCTAACGGGCTATTTTCATAACGAGGAACCCGAAGCAACCGATACCGATGAGTACGCATTGTCAAATGGATATATATCTATTGTCCCCATAAAGGCCGATTTAACCGATAATGCTCAAGTGGCTAATTTAGCAACTAGGTTAAATATTGATGTGGCAAAAACAGAATCGTTAAAATAAAAACTTGTTTTATACCAAATACTATCAGGTGAAAAGAAAATTTGATAACATATACTTAGGGTTGGTAGTTGGAATAATTGTGCCAATAATATCGTATTTTTTGGTACTAGAGTTTATCTATCCCTTTCAGTATGCCGATAAATCGTTGCATTCCATTTGGATGCATATGATGGCTCCCAGGATGATAAGCATTGGTGCAATTCCTAACCTTGCCTTTTTCTTCTTTTTTATGTACACCAATAAGCTAAAATCGGGGAGGGGCGTGCTAACAGCCACAATTTTTTATGCTATTGTTGTTTTGGTTATGAAGCTAATCTGGTAATTCTTTTTTTTGATGAGGTACTACATAATTGCAGGAGAAGCTTCGGGCGATTTACACGCATCAAACCTAATGCAGGGCATAAAAAAGCATGACCCCAATGCAGAGTTTCGGTTTTTTGGTGGCGACCTTATGGCCAAACAGGGCGGTGAGCTGGTTAAGCATTACAGGCAGATGTCGTTCATGGGATTTTGGGAAGTTCTTGTGAACCTTAGGCAGATATCTAAAAACCTTACTCACTGCAAAAAAGATATTGAACTATATAACCCCGATGCGGTTATTCTTGTCGATTACCCGGGGTTTAACCTTCGCATTGCAAAGTTTGCTAAGCAAGCTGGCTTTAAGGTTTTCTATTATATCTCGCCAAAGGTTTGGGCTTGGAAGGAGTCGAGAGTGAAGGCGTTGAAAAAGTATGTTGATAAGCTTCTTATCATTTTTCCTTTTGAGGTTGATTACTTTGCAAAGCACGGCATTGATGCCGTATACTGTGGAAATCCGTTGGTTGATACGCTTGTGGAGGCAAAAAAGGACAATACTTTTGCTAGCCGCAATAATTTGGGAAGCAAACCCATTGTTGCTGTTTTGGCAGGTAGCCGAGTGCAAGAAATTAAGCACAATCTACCCGTAATGCTTAGTTTGGCAAATAAATTGCAACAATACCAGCTCGTTATTGCCGGAGCTCCATCGCTTGACCTAAGCGTATACGAGCCCTTCATTAGCAATGTAGATGTAAAAATTGTGTTTAACCAAACGCAGGAATTGCTAAAGCACTCGGTGGCTGCTATGGTAACATCGGGAACTGCAACCCTTGAAGCGGCATTGCTTAACGTACCCGAGGTGGTATGCTACCGTGGTAGTTTGGTTTCTATGCTTATTGCTGGTATATTTATCAAGGTTAAATATATCTCTTTGGTAAATCTTATAATGGATAAGGAAATTGTTAGGGAACTGATTCAATTCAAGCTAAGTAGCCAAACGCTATACAATGAGCTAAGCAACCTTTTACCCGGACAACCCGGACGTGAGAAGATGCTAGCTTCATTTACTGAATTACGTAAAGTTCTTGGAGGTGGAGGTGCTTCCGATAGATTTGCTCAGGTAGTGGTTGAATCGACAAAGGAGTAGAGTTACCAATATTGGTTCGTATAAATTGTGTTGTATTAAATTTACAATATGAAGCATATTATTCTGGTTTTATTTGTTTTAGTTTCGGTAAGTTTTTCTAATGCTCAAAAAATTAGCGTTAGCCTTCACAACGAGCTAAATCTGCAAACAGTTCTTATAACGCCAGTTAGCGGAAATTATTCCATTGTGACCGAGGATGGTAATTTTGCTCTTAGTCCAAATCAAATAATTTATATTTCACGAGTTGGCGACTCGGTGCGCGTACGCGATATGGCTTCGCATTATGGTACGTGGAAACGGATATCTATTGTGGGGCATTCTGATAACGATGCCATTCGCATAAACTCTATTGTACCTGCTTTCCCCGCCCGTATATACGATGAGAACTTAGCCTTTTATGTCGATTTTAATAGGCTCATGGCCATAAATATTGTTGATGTTGATAAATATATAGCTGGCGTGGTGGAAGCAGAAGCAGGCCCTTCAGCCGATATTGAGTTTTACAAAGCGCAAGCCCTGCTGGTACGAACTTACGCCCTGGGGCATATTGAACGGCACAAAGACGAGGGGTTTAATCTGTGCGACCAGGTTCACTGTCAGGTGTATAAGGGCAGAGCAAGCAAAAATCCTGATATACTAAAAGCTACGCGCGAAACCAGTGGGCAAGTGGTGGTCGATTCCAGTAACGAGCCTATTGTTGCTGCTTTTCATGCAAACTGCGGTGGCCAAACTGCCAATGCTGGCGATGTATGGGTTACCCCGCAAAGCTATCTGGTTTCAGTTCCCGATTCCTACTGTAAAAATCAACCAAGCGCCTCATGGGAAGTGCGCATACATGTTGAAAAATGGAGGAAGTTTTTAGTTGATAAGGGTGTGCCAGCTGAAAATATGAATCCCGAGCAGTTTGAGTTCGAAAGTAAAAATCGGGCTTACTACTACAAAGTGGCTGGATTTACTATACCTATGTCCGATATTCGTTCCGAGTTTAACCTAAGGTCGGCCTATTTTTCTGTCGATATTGTTAAGGATTTTGTGAGGTTAAGAGGTCGGGGCTACGGTCATGGCGTGGGGCTTTGTCAGGATGGTGCGATGCAAATGGCTCGCAGAGGGCGCACATATCAGGAAATTATTCAGCACTACTTTAAGGGCGTTTCAATTGTTGATTATACACAAGTAAATGGCTTTCATGAGGAGCTAAATATTATTGATAGTGAGCACTAGCCAAATCACTTTTCTGTTTAAAATAATCCTTTTTATAATCTTTACTATTTATTAGATGTTCATACTTGATAAACCCTACGTGTCGGATTTGTTTAAAGACACAATTGTTAGCAATGGCTATAAGCTGTTAAAAAATGATTTTGCAGTTGCCGCTAATCACTTCTCAAACAATTTGCTTTGCGAATCGACTGCCATGGTAGATGCTTTTTATCAGAAGCAAGTTTTATATCTTAACTCGGAGAATAGCATAGAGTGGATAGCCAATAACCTAAAAGATACTGAGCTGCCCAGGTACATAAATCTTTTTAAGAATAAGGCTTTGTTTAGAGAAAAGGTGCGGAGCATGTATCCCGAGTTTTTCTTTAAGCAGCTTACTTTGGAGCAAATAAAAGATTTTGATGTTGCTACCGTGAAAAAGCCTTTTGTTATTAAGCCAACCGTGGGCTTTCTAAGCTTGGGCGTTTACACCATTTATTCCGATTCCGATTGGGCAAAAGCGGTAGAGATAATCAGCAGCGAAATGGCTGAGGTTGAGAGTATGTTTCCGCATGAGGTGCTCGATGTAAATAAGTTTATTCTTGAGGAGTATATAGAGGGTGTTGAGTATGCTTTTGATGCCTATTTCGATAAGGATGGAAAACCCGTTATTGTGAATGTGCTGAAACATCTGTTTGCCTCTGCCGATGATGTGAGCGACAGGCTATACATCACATCTAAAGAGATTGTGATGGAGTATAAAGACAGGTTTCAGGCATTTTTAGAAGATGTTGGCAATATCCTTCATATAAAAAACATTCCAATTCACGTTGAGGTTCGGGTAAATGGCGATAGGATTGTACCCATTGAGGTAAACCCAATGCGCTTTGCAGGGTTTTGTACAACCGATATTGCTTACTATGCATACGGCATAAATCCTTACGAGTATTACATTGAGCAAAAAGTACCTCAGTGGGATGAAATTCTGAAAGATAAGGAAGGGGAGATTTACAGCGTGGTTATACTTGATAAGCCAAGGGATATTAATGCCAAGGATATTAAAAGTTTTGACTTTGATGGTGTGCTTGCTGGTTTCGAAAAAACGCTTGAGGTGCGAAGGATGGATATAAAGCGATACCCTGTTTTTGGATTTATTTTTGCAGAAACGCGCGCAGATAATTTTGGGGAACTCGATAGGGCTTTGAAGAGCAATTTAAGAGAGTTTATTAAGATGTAATAGTTTACAGCAATTTGCAGATAAAAAAAGCCGCCCTATTAAGAGCGGCTTTTTTT
>CAZTFJ010000130.1:5198-7744 GCA_964612255.1 uncultured Rikenellaceae bacterium
GGAGAGCAGCTAACGTAGTTCATACCTACAGTGTGGCAGAACTCAACTGAGCTAGGCTCACCACCATGCTCGCCGCAAATACCCACCTTAAGGTCTTTGCGAACGCTACGTCCCTTTTTAACGCCCATTTCAACCAGCTGGCCAACACCTGTTTGGTCTAGCACCTGGAAAGGATCAACCTTAAGAATTCCCCTGTCGATGTACTCAGGAAGGAATTTTCCAGCGTCGTCGCGGCTAAAGCCAAGGGTCATTTGGGTAAGGTCGTTGGTACCAAAGCTAAAGAACTCAGCAGCGCTAGCTACCTCATCAGCAGTTAGAGCAGCGCGAGGAACTTCAATCATAGTACCTACTAGGTAGTCAATCCTATCGTTACGCTCGGCAAAAACTTTTTCTGCCACTTCGCGAACAATTTTCTCCTGATTTTTAAACTCATTTACGTTTCCAATAAGCGGAATCATAATTTCAGGGAAAGTTTCAATGCCTTTTTTCTTAAGGTTTAGGGCAGCCTCAATAATGGCGCGTGCCTGCATCTCGGTAATTTCTGGGTAAGTAACACCTAAGCGGCATCCACGGTGACCAAGCATTGGGTTAAACTCGTGTAGCGATTCAACTTTGGCTTTAACCTCCTCAGCCGAAATACCAATTTCTTTGGCCATCTCTTCTTGGTTTGCTTCTTCGTGAGGCACAAACTCGTGTAGAGGTGGGTCGAGCAAGCGAACGGTTACAGGTAGCCCTTGCATTGCTTCAAAAATACCCTCGAAGTCTTCACGCTGAATAGGAAGAAGTTTCTCTAGCGCTTTTCTGCGACCTGCTTCATCGTTAGCAAGAATCATTTCGCGCATTGCCTTAATCCTATCGCCTTCAAAGAACATATGCTCGGTACGGCAAAGTCCAATACCTTGTGCACCAAATTCGCGTGCTACTTTGCTATCGCGAGGAGTATCGGCATTTGTGCGAACTTTCATACGCGAATGCTTGTCGGCAAGTTCCATAAGCGTGGCAAAATCGCCGCTTAGCTCAGGAGCCATAGTTTTTACTTTGCCTTCAATTACCTGACCAGTTGATCCGTTTAGCGAAATCCAATCACCTTCGTTAAAAACGGTTCCGTCAATAGTCATAGTGCGAGCTCTATAGTCGATTTTTACGTTACCAGCACCTGATACGCAACACTTACCCATACCGCGGGCAACAACAGCTGCGTGCGAGGTCATACCGCCACGGGCGGTAAGAATACCCTGAGCAACGTTCATTCCCTTAAGATCTTCTGGTGATGTTTCAACACGCACAAGGATTGTTTGCTTACCTTCGGCAGCCCATTGCTCAGCATCTTCGGCAAAGAACACTATTTGTCCGGTTGCAGCACCTGGCGATGCAGGTAGCCCTTTTGCAAGAACTTGAGCGCTTGCTAACGCATCGGTGTCGAATACAGGGTGAAGTAGCTCATCGAGCTTTTCTGGCTCAACACGAAGGATTGCTGTTTTCTCATCAATCATCCCCTCAGTTAGCATTTCGGTAGCAATTCGTACCATTGCAGCTCCAGTACGCTTTCCGTTACGGGTTTGAATCATCCAAAGTTTACCATCCTGTACGGTGAACTCAATGTCCTGCATATCGTTATAGTGCTTTTCAAGGTTGTTCTGAATCTCGAAAAGCTCTTTGTATACAACTGGCATGGTTTCCTCAAGCGATGGGAATTTTGCTTTTCTTTCCTCTTCGCTAATACCTTGAAGTTTTGCCCAGCGGTGTGAACCCTCAAGGGTAATTTCTTGTGGTGTGCGGATACCTGCTACAACGTCCTCTCCCTGAGCATTAATTAGGTACTCACCGTTAAAAATGTTTTCACCAGTACCTGCGTCGCGGGTAAAGGCTACACCAGTGGCAGAGTTGTCGCCCATGTTGCCGAATACCATTGCCTGTACGTTAACCGCAGTACCCCACTCGGCAGGAATTTTATTTAGCTTACGGTAAAGGATTGCCCTTTCGTTCATCCAGCTATTGAAAACTGCCATAACCGAACCCCAAAGCTGTTCCCAAGCGCAGGTAGGGAATTCTTTCCCAGTTTTTTCTTTAACCGCTTTCTTAAAACGAGCAACCATTTCTTTAAGGTCGTCAACAGAGAATTCGGTGTCTAGGTTAACACCTTTCTCTTCTTTCATTTGGTCGATAATCTCCTCAAAAGGATCGTGATCCTCTTTTGACGCAGGTTTCATATCGAGTACCACATCGCCGTACATTTGTACAAAACGACGGTAGCTGGCCCAAGCAAAACGTGGGTTGCCAGTTTTCTTTGCCAGCCCCTCAACCACCTCGTCGTTAAGACCAAGGTTTAGGATAGTGTCCATCATACCGGGCATAGAAGCACGAGCACCAGAACGAACAGACATAAGCAGAGGGTTTTCCTTGCTGCCAAATTCGGTTCCCATGATGCCTTCAATTTTTTTCATTGCAGCTTCAACCTCAGGCTTAATCAGCTCAACGGTTTTATCTTGTCCAAGTTTGTAGTACTCGGTACAAACATCAGTGGTTATGGTAAAACCTGGAGGTAC
>CAZTFJ010000131.1:0-7677 GCA_964612255.1 uncultured Rikenellaceae bacterium
TCCGAATTTTAAAGATACTGCCACCAAAGCAAGCGTCGGCTATTAGCAAAGTATGCTTACTCTTTATGGCTGCCACATAGTCTTTTAGCTGGCTATTTGCCATCCAGTTACCGGTGCTTGCGGCTGAGGCATCGGAAGGTAACCAGTATCCAAACTCTGTTTCAGAGTCGAAGTAACCATGGCCAGCATAAAAGATTAAAAGGTTATCGTTATTTGTTATTCTCCTGGTTAGCTTGTCTAGCTCGTCGATAAGTTGTCCGCGGTTTGGGTTTTTCAAAAAGATTATGTCGCTTGCCTCAAAAGTATAGTTGTCAACAAGTGTTTTGGCCAGAATTGCAGCATCTCTCACAGGGTTATTGAGCGAAGAAATGCCTGGGTCTGGGTACTCGTTTACGCCAACAATTAAAGCGTAATAACGTGGAGTTCGGGGAGCGTCAAATACAAGGTCAAGCTCTTCGGTATCGGACGAAACATTTTGGCTTGGCGAGTCCTTGCGGTATACAATAAACTTACGCTCAACGCTATTTTCGTTTACATCCATTGACCGAATTACAATATCGTTGCGGCCTAATTTTAGGGGAACCGTTACCTCAAAAACGTTATCGGCCATCAGGTTGGCGTTACGTCCATTTACCACAACTTCGAAAATGCCATTCTCATCGCTAGCAGTTCCCTTCACAAGCAGTTGCTCTTCCAAAACGGTAAGCCCTTGTTCGCGAGAAACAGAACGTAGCCTACGGTCGTCTAACCCTACTGAAGAGTGAGCATAGGGTTTTCCCCTAGTAGCTTGGCTGCCGGTAAGCGACACACCCTCGGGTAGTAGAATTGATATTGTAGGTGGATCAGTATCGGCTTGTGCAACTGGTTGCTCTTTAACGCTTACTGATGTTGATATGGAGGACTCGAACTCTTTGGTTGTTGTAACCGACATAGCAGACGTAGGGGCATTTGATACAGGGAAATCGCGGAATTGAACAGCACTAATTTCAAGGTTATCTAACCCAAACGACGAGAATGTAAGAATTTCGGCTCCAATGCTCAATTTCATTACCCTGTTAAGGCTAGCAGGTATTCTGTCGAAAATAAACGATGCTTCAACCGTTTCGCCCGCTTTAAGAGTGCGCTGAGGGGTGGAGTAGCGTTGCGGCCCTGCAACCTCTGCTAGTTTTCCGCGTTGGGCGTCGTAGGTTTGTCTGTTAAAATCGGTAATGGTAATAAGCCCGTTAATTAGTTTTAGGTCGCGTGGGGCCCCGTTGTTGGTGATACTAAGTAATAACTCAAGCTGGTTTTTGCCCATGCGATGCAAGCTGATGAGCTTAAATACTACATTGCTAAAATCATCTTCAAGGGCTTTGCTCGATTGGGTTTTGCCAGCAAGTTTGAAAACTACATCGCCCTCAAGCTCGGGCAAATCGTTTAGCACGTTCCAAATAATCACCTGATTTTTACCTCCAAGCACGTTGTCGCCAACATACCCGGTAACGCTTTTCATCTCTTGAAAAGTTCGCCCACCATCGGTTGAGAAGCTTGGGGTAACTTTAAATTGTTGCCCTATCTGTTCGCCAGTTATGGCGTACTCAATGTTGATGTTCTCTCCAAGCTGTTTGGTGTTGAGGTCAACAAACTCTTGTGCAGTAATGTTTGAAACGCCAGCTACGGCTAAAAACATTACTACAAGCATCAGTTTTAATGACTTTTTCATATCGTTTAATGTTTGTGTTTATACTCAAATGCAGGGATTTACGTGCACAATAAAAAGTTATCTGATTTCTAAAATATTCAAATCGAACCCAATGCTATCCACTCCAAATTCAATGCCATTAATTAAAAGCTGGGCATTTTTTACGGCTACTTCTCTTGACAGATTCCTAATTTCGGGATTGTAGGTTTCGTCTAAACTCCTAATGTTTACAGATGTCTCCTCGGTGTTAAGTGTCAAGTATCGAAGCAGTTTTTTTGTGAATATGCTCCACAATCCATTGTAGCTAATTAAGGGTTGGGTGTTGGGTGCCCAGCTGGGATTGCAGTACTTGTAGTTGTATATTGGGTATTCGTTATTAATTCCCATAAACTTTGATATGGCAAGGTATCTTTTTCCTTTTTCACGGTAGGTGAAACGTGAGTCGACGCATACTCCTAATACCGATTTATGGTTGGTAATAATTTCATATTCGGCTTGGGTCTCAAAAACATTTCCAATTTGCGCCTCAATGTAAAGGGCTGTACCAATTGTTTTTATTTGGTTCGCATTTGATTTTTTTCCCGATGGGCTGTAACGAATTAGCACAACCGCTTCGTTATAGCGGGTCATATGTGTTTCAACAAGAGAAAAGCAGGTGCTGTCGGCAGAGTGGTTGGCCGATAGCTTAAAGTATGTGTCGAATCGTTGGCCGTATCCTTTATACCTTTGCTCTGTATGATCAACAGTATACACGTCGCGATAGTATTGCATAAGCGCGTTGCTTTGTAGAACGGCCATTGATTGAGCTCTATGTATCGCTTGCAGGATAGCATCTTCGGGAGTAAGGTCCGGATCGGATATACCAATGGCATATATGCTGCCATTGCTTGAGGTTGGAGGTCTGAAAAACCATCGAGGAAGCGTATCGGGATAAAAACTTACCCTTTCGACATTTTTGAATTTTCCGTAGCTGGCCAACCCCTTTGCACGGGTTTCTTTTTCAAATATCTTTTCAAAGGCTTCTTTTTGACCACTTGTAGGGATAGCCGATAGGCTAAAGAGCACCATGATGAAAATTGGTAAAAGGCGAAATCTCATTTTGTGTAGGTATTTATTTTTCATAAGCTGTGATGATTGTAAAGTTATAAAATATTGCCATTCGTAATCAAAACCTTTGCCGTTTTCTTTTACTCTAATGAAAATTGTAAAAAAAAGCACCTAACAATATGTTGCTAGGTGCTTTTTAATTAGAAAATTTGTTTTACAAACTTTGGATGCTTGTGGCATCAATCTCTTTGTTAACTTTTTTTACCAGACCTTGCAGAACTGTACCAGGACCAAGTTCAGTAAAACTTTTAGCTCCATCGGCTAACATGTTGTGCATAGTTTGGGTCCACCTAACAGGCGATGTAAGCTGTGCAATAAGGTTCTGCTTAATTTGCTCAGGGTTAGTATAGGGCTTAGCATCTACATTTTGGTATACAGGGCAAAGTGGCGCATTAAAGTATGTTGATTCTATTGCTTGAGCCAATTCTACTCTGGCAGGCTCCATTAGTGGGCTATGGAATGCACCACCAACTTTTAGCGGTAGAGCCCTTTTTGCTCCTGCTGCCTTCAGCTTTTCGCAAGCGGTATTGATACCGGCAATGCTCCCCGATATAACTAGTTGTCCTGGGCTATTGTAGTTGGCTGGTACTACCACCTCTTCTATTTCGGCGCAAATATTCTCAACCGCTTCGTCAGCCAGGCCAAGAATTGCAGCCATAGTTGAGGGCTCCTTTTCGCAGGCCTTTTGCATAGCCATAGCACGTTTCGATACGAGCACCAAGCCATCCTCAAACGATAAAGCGCCACTGGCCACAAGAGCCGAAAATTCACCCAAAGAATGTCCAGCAACCATTTCTGGCTTAAAGTCGCCACCCATAACTTTGGCTAAAATTACAGAGTGCAGAAAAATTGCAGGTTGTGTAACCTTGGTTTGCCTCAAGTCTTCGTCAGTTCCTTCAAACATAAGGTCTGTAATTCGAAAACCTAGTAGCTGGTTCGCTTTCTCGAAAAGCTCTTTGGCTAGTGGTGAATTCTCGTATAAGTCTTTGCCCATACCAACAAATTGGGCTCCCTGTCCGGGAAATACAAATGCTTTCATAGTGTAATTCGTTTTTTTAAACCAATGTCCAATGCAGGGGGCAAAAATAGTTTTTTTTAATTTAATATCAACCTGAAACGATGAGGTTTAAATGTATTGCCATCTACTGTTTTCAACTTTTGCTTTAAAACGTATGTTGATGGTAAATGTAGGTTAAATATCAGATAATGAAAACCCATTGATTTTTTTGTAAAAAAAGTTGAAAATATTTGGGATAAATATTTTCTCTCCGTACATTTGACTGACCGTTCAGTCAAAAATATAAATACACCTTGATTTTGATTTTAATGATAACAAAAGAATTGTATGGCACCACGAACTGTTGAACAATATAGTGAGATGCGTGAAAGCACGAGGAGGAAAATAGTTGATGCAGCTCTAGACCTTTTTGCTAACGAGGGTTATCACTCTACGTCAATTAGCCAGATAGCCAAAAGCGCAGGCGTTTCAAAGGGGTTGATGTATAACTACTTTGAGAGTAAGGAGATGTTGTTGCGCGAAATTATATTGAGCGGCATAGATGTTTTAACCGAATCGTTTGACCTCGATAGGGATGGGGTTCTTACTAAAGAGGAGCTAATTTATTTTATTCGAGAGTCATTCAGGTTGGTCAGGGAGCATATTACGTATTGGAAGCTATATTTCTCGTTGTTAGTGCAGGCTGGAGTTATGGAGATTTTTAACGAAGATATTACTACTCGGATTCAAAAACTTTTTGAAATACTAACCCAGTTTTTTTATTCTCAGAACTACGAAAATCCAGAAGTTGAGATGCGATTCTTTGGTGCATTGCTCGATTGTGTAGCTATGAGTTATGTGGGGGATCCGAAAAATTTCCCATTAGATGAGATTGAAAACAAAATAATTAAAATGTACCAATAAGTTTTATACTATGAAAAATTTAAAGATTTTATCTGTATTTATTATGGGCCTTATGTTCACATCAAATGTTTTAGGGCAAGACGCCACTGAAATTATTCGCAAGGCCGATGAAAAATGGAATGGCGAGGAGTCGAGCCAAAGTCACATGACTATGACCATAGTACGTCCAACTTGGGAGCGAACCATTGAGTTTAAGAGTTGGGCTAAAGGCCGTGATAATGCCTTAACCCTCATTGTTGCCCCTGCTAAGGAAAAGGGACAAGCGTTTTTAAAAAGGGGAACCGAGATGTGGAACTGGATGCCAACCATTAGCCGAATGATTAAGCTACCCCCTTCGATGATGGCCGATGGCTGGATGGGATCCGATTACACCAACGATGATATTCTTAAGGAATCGTCTATTGTGGTGGATTTTGGTCATACCATTGTGGGAACCGATGAAGTTGATGGGCATACCTGCTGGAAAATAGAACTTGTTCCGCATGAGGATGCCGCCGTGGTTTGGGGAAAGATTGTGAAGTGGATTACTAAGGATAGTTATATTCAGATGAAATCGGAGTATTACGATGAGGATGGCTATCTGGTGAAAACAGAGTTTTCATATGATGTAAAGACTATGGACGGGCGAGAGATACCTACACGCATTGAAATTGTGCCCGCTGATAAATCGTCTCAAAAAACGGTAGTAGTTGTCAATAGTACAAAGTTTAATATCCCCATAAAAGATTCGTTTTTTTCTCAGCAGAACATGAAGCGAGTTAGGTAGATAATTACAACTTAATAAATCTAACAAGTATGAAGTACCTTAACATAGCATGGCGAAATCTTTGGCGTAACAAGCGCCGATCGCTAATTACCATTGCAAGCATATTCTTTGGTGTACTGTTAGCCACAACCATGAACTCGTTGCAGGACGGTACCTATGCCAATATGATAGATATGATGGTGAAATTATCCTCTGGATATATCCAGGTGCAAAACCCTGAGTATTTCGAGAATAAATCCATCAACAACACCTTTTCTCCAACCGATGAGCTAATGGCTCAGCTCGAATCCCAACCAGGGGTTACCACGGTGGCCAAACGTCTCGAATCGTTTGCCTTAATATCCTCGGGGCCAAATACCCGGGGTGGAGCAGTGATAGGTTTTGAGCCTGCCAAGGATAGCCAAACATCAAATCTACAAAACTGGATCAGCGATGGTGAATTTCTAGATACTGGTGATGCTGGTGTGCTGGTTACATTCAATATTGCTAAACACCTTGATTTAGATGTTAACGATACCATTATTCTAATTAGCCAAGGCTACAGAGGTGTAACTGCAGCAGGCAAGTACCCAATAAAGGGGATACTCACTTTTAGCACTCCTCAAATGAATAATATAGGAGTATTTATGGATATTTCCTTGGCTCAAAACCTGTTTTCGGCGGAAGGGATGAACACTTCTCTTATGGTAATGGTGCATGACTATACCGATGTGCGCTCGGTAAAAAGAGATATAAGTGAACTAACAGGTGAATCGCTTTCGGTTTATAGCTGGGACGAGCTGAATCCGGAAATTGTTCAGTTTATTGAAAGTGATAAGGCAGGTGGCGTTATTATGATAGGTATACTTTACATTGTAATTGGTTTTGGCATTTTTGGAACCATAATTATGATGGTTGCCGAGCGTAAACGCGAAATGGCAGTGATGGTGGCCGTTGGCATGCAAAAGTATAAGTTGGCCACAATCCTTTTCTTTGAAACCCTGCTTATAGGCTTTGTGGGCGTAATATCTGGTTTTGCTATTAGCGTACCCATTATACTTTTGTTGGTTGGAAATCCCATTGTGCTGCCCGCAGAGCTGGCCGAGGCATATGTGCAGTATGGATTTGAGCCCTATCTGTTTTTTGGGATGGCTCCAGAGGTTTTCTGGCAACAGGTGCTAACTGTTTTTGCAATCACTCTAGTCATTTCTATTTACCCTGTAGTAAAGGTGAAGAATATGGTTGTTTCTCGCTCTTTAAGAGCATAACTCAAAATACGAATAATATGATTTGGTCCGTTTCATGGCGTAATGTTTGGCGCAGCAAAACCCGGAGTTTGGTAATTATTACTGCAATTACTTTGGGCGTTTTTGCTGGGGTGTACACCGTTGCTTTTATGTTTGGCTGGGTTAACCAGCGGGTAGCATCGGTTATCAATACCGAGATGTCGCATATTCAGATTCATCATCCGGAATATTTGGAAACCTATGAGATGCATGATTATCTTCTAAATACAGATGAGATGGTTAGTGCGATATCCTCGTTCGAATCGGTTAAAGCAGTTACCGATAGGGTAATTGTAAATTGTATGATTGCATCTGCCGAAACCGGGGCGGGAGTTCAGCTTATTGGCGTTGATCCGCAACAGGAAATGCGGGTGACTAATATCCACCAAAAGGTTATTGACGGCGAATATTTTACAGGAGTGAAAACCAATCCCATAGTTATTGGCGAGAAGTTGGCGGAGAAGCTAAAGGTAAAGGTGCGATCGAAGTTGGTGATAACAATAACCGAGATGAATGGAACCCTTACAGGAGGGGCTTTTCGTGTGGCTGGAATATACAAAACGGCAAACACCTCGTACGATGAGATGAAAGCATTTGTGAGAGCCGAGGACATTCAACGACTGGTTAAGCTCGATAGCAATGCTGGGCATGAAATTGCTATTCTTTTGAATGAGAATGGTACCGAAAAGAAAGTTGCAGAGCAGGTTAGGGCAATGTATCCAGATACACAGGTGCTGGCTTGGACCCAACTCTTACCCGAGATGGAGATGCTAAACGAGAATATGAACCTTATGCTTTACATATTTGTGGGGATAATCCTTCTTGCTTTAGGTTTTGGCATAGTGAATACTATGCTTATGGTAATACTCGAGAGGGTAAAAGAGCTGGGTATGCTAATGGCAGTTGGGATGAACAGAGCAAGGGTTTTTACTATGAT
>CAZTFJ010000132.1:0-7661 GCA_964612255.1 uncultured Rikenellaceae bacterium
GCTATCGAGAACGAGCAGAAAGCAGTCGATTTTTATACCCAGCTGGCCAAGTCGGCTCGCACCGACGATATGCGCGAAACCTTTGAGCAGTTTGCCAAGGAGGAGATAGGGCACAAGGCTCGCTTATCTAAAATTAAAGAGGAGGGTATTTTCTCGCTGCCTAGCGAAAAGGTAGCCGATTTAAAAATTGCCAATTATGTGGTGCGTACCGAGTCAACCGACCAGATGACCTATGAGCAGGCGCTGGTTCTGGCTATGAAGCGCGAAAAAGCAGCATTTAAGCTTTATATGAAACTTTCGGAGCAGGCTCCTAGCGGAGAGTATAAACAGCTATTTTTGGGTTTGGCACAAGAAGAGTCGCGTCATAAGTTGCGATTCGAACTTGAGTACGATGAGTACGTTCTAAGGGAAAACTAGTAAGTTATTGTTTATCAATAATTCCCATTTTTTGCATTAGGAATGAGGCATTTAGCTTTTGGCTAATGCCTTCCTTTAGTTTGTAATCGAACACTAGCTCGTCGTTTTCCAGCTCAACCTCAAAGCATTTGTTCTGCACAATGTTGGGGTATTTCTTTTCCATTTGCCCAATGGCTAGGTCGTGAGTAGCAATAAGGGTAAAAGCGTTGAGCTTAATAAGTTTTTCCATTAGACCCATGGAGCCAGTTTGTTTGTCGTGTGGATTAGTTCCCCGCAGAATCTCATCGAGAATTACCAGCGTGTTGGGGTTTTGGGTAACGTGGTCTATTACCTCCCTAATCCTTAGCAGCTCAGCGTAAAAGTACGACTCGTTCTGTGCCAGCGAGTCGTGTATATTTATGCTCGAAACAATACTACAGGGCGTAAATGTAAAATTGTGCGCGCAAACCGGAGCTCCGTTGTGGGCAAGAATTAGATTTGCTGCAATGGTTCGTAAAAAGGTACTTTTACCAGCCATATTTGCGCCAGTAACAACAACAATCTTGGGTTGGCCGGCAAAGTCAACATCATTATTAACTCTTTTGGTTGTTGGTATTACAGGATGTCCCAATGCTATTGCCTTAATTCCAAATGGTTGGGGCATAATTTTGGGGTAGCTTGCAGCCTGATTATTGTTGAATGCAAATCGGCCAAAACTTATCAGGGCATCCATTTCGGCAATTGCATCGAACCAGTCCAAAGCGTTGTGTTTATGTTTTGCTTTCCATTTTTCTAACTGATGTAAAATTTGGAGGTCGAATAGGAGCGAGGTGTTAAATAGGATATTTACCAGTAGGTTGTACCTAAAATCGAAGCGGTTAAGTAGCACAAATAATTTTTTAATGGATGTACTGGCGCTAATCCCACCTTTAATAAAACGTTGCTGAATTGTTTTTAGGTGTTCGCTTTTAAAATTCTGTTGCTCAACTAGGCTAACCAGAGCAGAGTACATCTCAAAAACCTTGGCACTTTTACCCAACTTGTCGTGCGCATCATCAACATATTTCTTATACCTATTTAGAATGATGAACGCTATAACTAAGGGAAACAGAAAGATAGATGCGTTTAGTGAGGTAAATATCACTAATCCCACGGTAGCTAAAAATAGCAATGGGTAACCAATAATTATTGCCTTTTCGTGCCTATTAATGCATTTAGTTGCCCCAAACCATGCTTGTAGGTTCTCAACCTCGTTGCCATTGCTTACTATTTCTTTGCCCAACGCCTGAAAATCTTCCATAAAAGGGCAATTTTGGGTAAGCTCTTCCACGGCCTTTTGCTTCTGTTCAATGCTAGTTTTATTTTGTTCCCAAAAGCAAAGCTTGTTGGCCAGAAATTTTGCACCATTGCTGGTTACCGTTCGGTTAATGTACTGGTAAAGCGAACCTTTTCCGAATAGCTCAAAATCGCCTGCCAGCGAAGGGTTAATCGATTCGTATTTACTACCATCTTCAAAATAAGAAATATCATAATTAAGCGCTTGGGTCTCGGTGTTGTTTATGGCTATCCTGTGGATTACGTTTTTACGCTTTTTTTGCAATTTGCTATGCAACTTTATGGTGGTAAGAAAGGCAATAAGGGTTATACTTGCCGTAACGCCCATTATAAGCGTGCCGCCATTGTTGCTAATAAACCAAATTACAATTGTTACCAATGCTGCGAAAAGCAACAGCCGAAACCAAAAGTAGTAAGCAGATTTTTTATCGAGTTCTTTTCTGGTGTTTTGCAGACTGATTAATCGCTGATTGTAAAATGATTGTGGGGTTTGCATTGCAATTTTAGTTTTGTTGAGTAGTACCTTTAAACATTCAAAGTTAACCATATTTAGTAGCGGACTATTTGCAAAAATTTATTGCGAAAACATTTTACCAATTTTTAACAAAGGGTATAGCCCTTTCAACCTGTGGCTAATTCGATTATTTAATGTACTTTTAGGGCAAATTTATAAGATATTAAACTATGCTTCACCGTACAGCAATTAAAATACATATTATATTTTTTTTATTTTGCATATTCTTTTCCTCTGTGTTCAATGCCACGGCTCAAATAAATATGGTTGGCAAACAGGCTCATATCGATTCGTTATTCCAAAACAAGCTGTATGCTGAGGTTTTGCCTCAACTTCTCGATTCGTTAAAAAAGTATCCAAAGGATCCAAATTATCATTATAAGGTTGGCGTAAGCCTCTTGTATTCAACAAGCAACTACTCAAAAGCCATTGAGCATTTAGAGTTTGCCTCAACACAAGAGGTTGATAATTTGGTGTATTACCAGCTAGGTTACGCATACCAGATGAATTATCAGTTCGACGAAGCTATTTCGCTTTATCGGCGGTTTACAGTTAATGGAGGGCACCCAGCCGTTGAAACCAAACAGATTGAGCAGCAAGTTAGCCAATGTGAAAATGGTAACTTTATGCTTCGTTACATATATAGCCCAAATGTAATAGATAACAAGCGCGTTGCTTTGTCCGATTTTGTGAACTATGCCATGACCAAGCCCGCAAGCGGTGCTTTCATTCCATTGCCGAGCGATTTGATAACAAAAGATGATACTAGGCAAAATCACAGTTCATATATTTTTTATCCAAAAAATCCTAAGCCTGGCGACAAAATTGTTTACTCGAGCTATGGCTTAACTACGCTTTATGGCAAGGATTTATTTATTATAGAGATGCTTGACGATAGCCTTTGGAGCAAACCCCAAAATTTGGGTGATGTGGTAAACTCCAGGCTCGATGAAGACTTTCCTTATCTTGCTCCCGATGGTCAAACGTTATACTTTGCATCAAAGGGTCACTACAGTATGGGCGGTTACGATATCTATCGGAGTATTTTAAACCCAACAACAGGGCAGTGGAGCACACCCGAGAATTTGGGATTTCCCATTAGCTCCCCATCCGACGATTTTTTCTATATCCCCGACCTCAATGATGAGATGGCAATTTTTGCAACAAACCGCAGCTTAGTAGCCGATAGCGTTGATGTTGTGCTAGTTAAAATTGAAGATAGTCCCATTCGTCGTTCCATCGATTCAGTTGAAAAAATTCGCGAAATTGCTAGGCTTACCCCTCAAATTCAAACTCCAACAACTGTAGTTGAGCAGCCAAAGTCGCAAACAGATACTGAGTCCAAAAGTGCTAATTCCAAAGCCGCTTCGTTTAGCGCTGTTGAAAATGACCCCGAATACACCCGGTCGCTTGCCAATGGTTTTGCTCAGCAGATGTTGGCCGACTCGCTTCGTATTAAGTTGGAGAATTTGCGCGGGAGGTTCGAGTATATCACTACTGCTGAGCAGCGTATAGCCCTTGAGAAAAAGGTGGTTGATGTTGAGGATAGGCTACTTAAAGCACAGCGCAACGCCGATCAGTATTTTGTTAAAGCCAGCCAGATAGAGCAGGAGTATCTTACAGGAAAACGCAAGCCTATCGATAAGCCCTCATCGAGTTTTACATCGGATCATCCCGACTATTTGTATCAGGCGCAGTTTGCCCCAACGGTATTTCAGCCCGATGAGCTAAGCCGTTTAGCAAAACTTGAGAATATATATCCACAGGTACAGAAACTCCGCGATGAGATTATTGCCATCTCTGAGAAGTTAAAGGAGATCGAGGGAAATCTCTCTGTCGATTCGGATGAGTATAAAGCTAGATATAAGGATTACCAGCTCAACCTGAAAGAGTTTAATTCTGTGATGACTACCTACATAGGTGGCAAAAAGAGACTTTACAACGACTGTATTTCGGTGGCTCTAATTAAGGCTGGTGCTAATAATAATTTAAATATTAAGGATGAGATTGATAGGGCCAATAGCCACTTTCGGTCAGCAATGGCAATCCGTAATAACGCAACTCCCGATACTCAGCATGAGTCGGAGTACGAAGCATTATTACTTGATGAGTTGGCTGTAACTAGGCTCGAGGTAGCTTTTGCCAAACTTTGGGAGATGAAACTATTTCAGCAACAGCTCCTAAGCAGGGTATATAAGCTTGAGCAGAATATTTTTGGGCACGTCCTATCTTCCACAAAATCAAATATTAGTGCTAAAACTAGTGGTAATGATAATGAATTACAGCCTGTCCAAGATCAAATAACTATTGTTAGGGTAAAGAATAACACCATCAGTCCGCAGGGATTTACCTTTGAGGCCGATAAAGAACCCCCTTTTCAGGTTTTCGAAAAATCGCCCTACACCGATGAAAATCCTATCCCTCAGCACAAACCCTTGCCCGATGGGCTTGTTTACAAAATTCAGCTTGCTGCCTTTAGCCGCAAAGTAAGCTACGATACCTTTAAGGGGATGGCCCCACTATTTGCTGAGCCAGTTAGTAACGGAAAGGTTACCAAGTACTACACCGGGCTTTTTAATAAAATTGACGATGCAGAGTATGCTTTGCCACAGGTTAGGGCACTTGGTTTTAAAGATGCTTTTATAGTAGCTTGGCACGATGGAAGATCGGTAACGCTTACCAGAGCAAAAGGTTTAGAAAGTACTGGTGCTCCTAGTTCAACAGGTGTTCAGCCCGATACAACTAGAATTAATATTGAGAAAGATAATGCGTTGTATGTAATACAGCTAGGTAGTTTTCAGGGGAGGTTTCCAACCGAAATGGCTCAAACTATAAGGGCTTTAGCACCAGGCAAAGACATAGTTAGAAAGCCAGACAATAAGGGAGGCTTTGTGTATTCAATAGGTTCTTTTACCGATATTGATGAAGCTAACCGGGTGAAGGATAATTTAGTAGCCAGTGGCATAAAAACTGCCTTTGTTGTTGCTGTTGATTTAGAGAATTAATATCTTAGCCTAATATTATCACCTATAAAATGGAAAGAAATCAGTCGATACAACCTAATGAGATAAGCAGGTCGGAAGTTGATTTGCAGCATACTCATTCGTTGGTTCTGTTTAACGATGAGGTAAACCAATACGATTTTGTTATAGAAACACTTATTGATGTTTGCAAGCATAACCACTTGCAGGCAGAGCAGTGTACTCTTATTGCTCATCACAAAGGAAATTGCGATGTGAAACTTGGAAAGTATAGTGCTTTGGAGCCCTTAAGGGATGAACTTTTACGCCGCGGCCTTTCGGCTACAATAAAATCAAACTAACAAAACTTTTTAGCTAACCTTTTAAATATATGGCAGGGATTATAATTCTCATACTTTTAGGACTGTTCCTCTTTATAGTTGAATTTGTCCTAATTCCCGGAGTTACAGTAGCCGGAATTGCGGGCTTAGGCTGTTTGGTTGGTGGAGTATACTGGGCGTTTGCCAGTTATGGAACCGTGGTAGGAACCATCACGCTTATCGCTACGGTATCAGTAACCCTATTCACGGTGATTTTTGCATTACGCTCAAAAACGTGGCGTCTTTTTATGCTAAACACAAATGTAATGGGTAGCGTGGCCACCGAAGACCTAGCTACCAAGATAAAACCCGGCGATGAGGGGATAACCATTAGCCGGTTATCGCCAATGGGTAAATTGCGAATCAACAATATGGTTATTGAGGCAAGCTCAACTGGCGAGTATATCAACCCTAGAACAAAAGTGGTTGTGGTAAGATTAAGTGGACCGAAAGTTATTGTTAAACCTAAAATAGACTAAAATGAGAGACATTGGTTTTTATTTAATAATCTTTGCTGTAAGTATAGCTGCGCTATGGGTATTGCTGTACTTTGTGCCAATAGGATTATGGTTCTCGGCCCTAGTGAGCGGCGTTAGGGTATCGTTACTTCAACTAATTCTTATGCGTTGGCGTAAGGTTCCACCAAGCGTAATTGTACAGGCATTAATTGAGGGTACTAAGGCAGGTATTCAGCTATTTCGAAACGATTTGGAGGCGCACTACCTGGCGGGTGGTCGCGTATCGAAGGTTGTTCACGCTTTGGTCTCGGCACAAAAGGCTAATATCCCTCTCGACTTTAAAATGGCTACTGCTATAGATCTTGGTGGAAGGGATGTGTTCGAGGCCGTGTAAATGTCGGTTAATCGAAAAGTAATTAACACACCCCCTGTAACAGCCGTTGCAAAGGATGGTATTCAGCTTATTGCCAAGGCAAGAGTAACCGTGCGTGCCAATATCAAGCAGCTGGTTGGTGGTGCTGGCGAGGAAACTGTGCTTGCCCGTGTGGGTGAGGGCATTGTGTCGTCAATTGGTTCTGCCGATTCGCACAAGCAGGTGCTAGAGAATCCCGATTTTATTTCGCGTGTAGTGCTCGAAAAAGGATTGGATGCAGGAACTGCTTTCGAAATCCTTTCTATTGATATTGCCGATATTGATATAGGTAAAAACATTGGTGCTGTGCTACAAATGGATCAGGCCAATGCCGATAAGAACATTGCTCAGGCCAAGGCAGAGGAGCGTCGTGCTATGGCTGTTGCCCTTGAGCAGGAGATGAAAGCTAAAGCCCAAGAGGCGCGTGCTAAGGTAATTCTTGCCGAAGCCGACGTGCCTAAAGCAATGGCCGAAGCATTCCGCAATGGCAATCTTGGCATAATGGACTATTACAAGTTCAAGAACATTGAGGCCGATACTTCTATGCGTGAGAATATTGCCAATAAGGATAAGGGTAAAAAGCAGTAATTTATCCCCAACCTAACTAACTCAAGGGTTGACTATATCTTGCCTAGCAAAATAGTCAACCCTTGAATATTTAAACGTATAAAAAAAGGCTGATTTAATCAGCCTTTTTTTATGTGAAGTTATTGTGTTAACCTTTTTTCTGGTGTGTTGATTTTTTTGCGCCACCATCGCCAGCCGATTTGGTTTTAGCAGCGGGAGCCTTTTTCTGTGCAACAGGCTTTTTTTCCTTTGCAGCAGTGGTTTTGGGTTTTGCTTTTGCTTTTGGCTCCTTCTTCTCGCTGTCATCGCCTTGTTCTGCAGCTTTTTCCTCTTCTGGTTCAGCAACCTCTTCGTCATCAGAAAAATCGAGCATTTCCATTTGCTGTAGCAGATTATACCAAGCAACAACTTTTTTTATGTCCGAGGTATAAACCCTGTCGGTATCGTAGTTAGGCTCAACCTCGAGGAAGAATTTCTTAAGCTCGTCGTTACTCGACTTATGCGAGATTGTTGGTCCACCATTCTCTTTATCCTTAATGCTGCTTAGGATTTCGCGAAGTGGCTTTTCCCCGTCGTTAGTAAAAATTGCAATATCCGATAGCGCGCTCACTTTAGCCGATGCGGAAACGTGGCTACGTT
>CAZTFJ010000133.1:0-7660 GCA_964612255.1 uncultured Rikenellaceae bacterium
GTTTGGTAGTTAAGCTGATTACTCATCTCGCTAAACGATGCTACGCTAATGCTCAGTCGCTTTTGCTTACCTACAAGCACAACCTCATCGCCTGGCTGCACGTTAGGTATATCGGTTACGTTAACGCTCATGGTGTTCATGGTAACGCTTCCAATAACTGGTACTCTGTTGCCTCTAATAAGTACGCGGCCTGTGTTGCTTAGCGATCGGCTAAAGCCGTTGGCATACCCAACGGGTACTATGGCAACTTTAATTTTTTTGTTAGCCATGTAGGATGTTCCGTATCCCACAAATTCACCAGAATCTACTTCTTTAATTGTCATCACTCTCGATTTCCAAGAGATTACTCTTCTAAGGTCACTGTCTTTAGCCTGATTCCGTTTGAATTGGTAGATGTAAGTTTCCTGTGTGGGCCAAAAACCATACTGGGCAATGCCTACGCGTACCATATCCATAATGGTTCGCGAATAGGTTAGGGTAGCAGCTGAACCTGCTGTGTGTCTGTATTTTGGGTATAGGTCATGCCTATTGAAGAACCTTACAAATCGGCGATACTCCTTAATCTGGTTCATAACCCTGTAGTAGTTAGTTACGCTCTCGGCACCAGCGTAATGTGTGCATAAGCCTTCGAATTCAAGATGCTGGCTATTCTCTTTCATGAGGGCTATAATCTCGGAGAGTTTATCGTATTCAAGTCCTGTGCGATGAAATCCTGTTTCGGCTTCAATGTGAATTCGGGCTGGTTTCTTTATTTTTTTTGCAAGTTCAATGGCCTTGTTAAGCCTTTCCATATCAAATATGTAAAACTCAATTCCGTTCTCTATTGCCCATGCTAGCTGGTCGTTGCTAAGGTAACCCATAATCATTATGTCCGATTTGGGGCTGGCAACATTATATACATCGAGCGCTTCGCTGGCCGAGAATACGGCAAAGTGGTTAACCTTAGCTTTTTCGGCTAGGGGCACAATCAAATCTACTCCGTGGCCATAAGCATTACCTTTTACAACTGATGTTAGCCTAACATCTTTTCCAATTATATTTTTTAAATATTTTATGTTGTGGCGGTATGCCGATTTGCTGATTTCGATATAGGAGGTTTGATCCATGTTGTATGTCAATGGGTTATGGTTGATTAGCTGTTTAATGTTTGGTTTATAATCTCTGCGAACATAAGCACCGATGGTTCAATAACTTGGTCGGGGAAATCGTAGTTCTCGTTGTGCAGCTGTGGGTGATTTTTGCCAGAACCAACGCCAAAAAGAGCCGCTTGGCTAATTTTAGTGAAGTGGCCAAAATCTTCGCTCCAGCGGAAAGGTTGCAAGAGTTCGTTTGCGTGTATTCCTATTTTGCTTGCCGAATTAACGATTGTTTTAACGCATTGGGCATTGTTTATTGTTGCAGGAAACTCCTCGGTGTATTCAATATCGTATTTTAGCTTATGCTCTTTACAAACGTTGCGAATGGACGATTCTACCTCTCGTTTTAACTTGTTCATATCCGAGTCGAGGTAGGTGCGTAGAGTGGCCATTAGGGTTGCATTACCAGGAGTTGTGCCAAAAGCCACCTCGCCCAATTTGGCGTGAATAACGGTTAGTAGCGTAAAATCTTCAAAATCGTCGGGGTATTTAACAATGTAGTTCAGGCCAAGTATCATCTGGGCAAGCGCTCTGTCGGGGTTTCTCCCATCCTCGGGGTGAGCGGCATGCGACGATAACCCTTTGATGTTTATAATTATCCCTGTTGATGCCGATGCGAATGTGCTATCCTTAACAAAGATCTCACCCCGCTCAAAACCGGGAAGATTGTGGAGCGCAAATGCATAGTCGGGTTTAATTTTTTTAAATTTTGGATCGTTTATTACGGCAGCTGCGCCACTACCAGTTTCCTCGGCGGGCTGGAACAGCAGCACAACTTTGCCTTTGGCAATAGTGGTTTGGCTAAGCAAAACCCCAACCCCAGCCATGATTGCCGAGTGGCCATCATGTCCACAGAGATGCGCAACATCTTTTACTGTTGAGCGATGTTTAAACTTGTTCGATTCCTGTATTGGCAGAGCATCCATATCGGCACGTAGGAGTAATGTGGGTCCATTTTTACCCGAGTCGTAAACCACAGCCACGCCATAGCCACCAATGTTTTCAATAATTTCGGTAGGATTGGTGCTCTTTAAAAAATCAACAATGGTTTTACTTGTTAGGCTCTCGTTACCCGATAATTCGGGAAAATGATGCAAATGCTTTCTGAACTCAATTAGCTGGTTAATGGTGTTTTTGTGTAATGCCATTTGGTTGTATTTTAAAATGCCAATATATTGAAAGTTAAGCGGAATTCAAAAAAAGGCTATTGCCTTGAAGTGGTAGATTGATTGAGATTGACCTGACAGCGTGCGAAGCTCCCTGCCAAAGGGAAGTGCAGGCAAGCTGTCAGCGTCAATTATATGTAAGATTGAAAGATTGGATGATTGATTGTTTGGATTATTGATTGATTAATTGGTTGAAGAGATTGCAGGTTGTTGTTAAGTTGCGATGATGTTAGGGGAATGCCTTGTTCTGTCTAATTAAACGAAACGCCTGATCAAGTTGTTTGGGCAGGAATTATGAACAACCTATCCCGCTTCAGACTGCTAAAACTATGATTGGTTGAGAACCTTGTGTTTTACTCTTAAAACATTTTGATTAAACAAAAAAAAATGTAATTTGTTAGTGTTGTAAATATTAATCTGAAAATAAACTGTTTGTGTTATGAAAAATCTAATATTTCTAGCGTTAATGGGTGTTAGCATGGTAAGTTGCGCCCAGCCAAAATTTGAATTCCCTGAGCTGCCATACAGCTACGATGCCCTAGAGGTTTTTATTGACAAAACAACTATGGATGTCCACTACAACCGTCACCATAGAGGATATTTTAATAAGTTTATTGCTGCTGCCGATGAGCAGAATTTGCACGGAATGACTATGGACCAAATTTTTGATAAGGTTAGCAGTTACCCTGTATCGGTTCGGAATAACGGTGGTGGATTTTATAACCATAATTTGTTCTGGAGCGTTATGTCGCCCAATGGAGGAGGGAAACCAAATGGTAATCTAATGAAGGCTATTGAGAGTACATTTGGTTCTTTCGATGCTTTTGCCAAGGAGTTTGAGGGTGCGGCAACCTCGCGTTTTGGTAGCGGTTGGGCTTGGTTAGCAGTTGATGCAGACGGCAAACTTTTTGTTTCCTCTACCCCCAATCAGGATAACCCTTTGATGGATGTTGTGGAAAAAAGAGGGAAACCAATTCTTGGTCTCGATGTTTGGGAGCACGCTTACTACCTGCATTATCAGAATAAACGTGGCGATTACGTGGCCAATTTCTGGAAGGTTGTGAATTGGAATGCTGTTGAGAAGAATTACGAAAATGCGTTGAAAGGCAAATAGTTTTTTTGATGCATAGTATTACAAGCCCAGCTGTTTATTGGCTGGGCTTTCTATTTTAGCGAGAGCCTTTTCTCTCCAAACTTATGGCTCATTAGGTAGTCGAGTCCAAAAAAGAGGCTGCCCAAAATAGTAGCACCCAAAACCACATAAGCCGTTGCTTGCGAGTTTATTTTACTTGCTGTTGTAGATAAAAACTGAGCGATTTGTAGTGGCGAGGTGTTGGGCAGGTAGCTTGCAACTATCACCAACGAACCTCCAACAACAATTGCTAGCAGGCTAATTATAAGGTAGGGGTCAATTGGTTTTCGTGGGGCATCCTCAATCAATTGCTCAATTACAATGCTGCTGAGGTTGTAGGGCGCCTCAACCTGTGCATTTGTTAGTTCCGCTTTTATCCATTGGTCAAACTCGTTGTTTGGCTCCTCAAAGGGTTGGAAAACATTTTCGTCCATATTTTTTATTTTGAATGAGTTAATTCAGTGGCGGTTGAAACCTGGCTTAGCGTTTCTTTAAGTTTTTTTCGGGCTCTATGCAGCTTAACCCTAACATTGCTTTCCGATAGTCCCGAAACATTTGCACTATCGCTGTTTGACCTTTCATCAACATAAAAGAGGGTGATAATCGTTCTGTCTTCATCGCTTAGGCTTTGCATTGCCTTTTGCAGATTTTGACCCTGCTCATTATTATCAGTATTTTGCACCCCATCATGCTTATTGTAATCTATTTCAGTAGTTACTAGCTTCTTTTTTCGTTTACGCGTAATGCAAGTGTTGTAGCAAATGCGGTAAATCCATGTCGATAATTGGCTGTCGGCTCTAAAAGAATCGATTGAACGGATGGCCTTAATAAATGTATCCTGCGCCACCTCCTCGGCGTCGTGGTAGTTGCCCAGGAGGTTTAGCGCTAGGTTAAAGACCATACGCTGGTGCCTGTGAATGAGTTCTGTGGTAGCCCCTCGATGGTTCTGCTGTACAAGGCGAACAAGCGCTGTGTCGGATAGTTTATCCGTTGGTTCTATCATCCTTTTTTCTCTCAATTAGGTAGTAAGCCATAAGTCCAATGCCACCAAAAAGTAAGATCATGCTAAGGTATGCAAATCCATCGACCATTGATGTGGTTTGGGTGAGGACTGCCCCCATTATAATACCAACGGCTAAACCAACTAAAAATAGTCCATATTTCAGTGCGGTTGATGAGGAACTTCCTTTTTTTTGTAAGTAGATTGATGGGTCAACGCCTTTTTCAATCATTAGCATACGCTCGCGATTTCTGTTTCGTAAGTAAATAAATAGTACGCCAAATGCTAGCGAATGGCTAAATACAATTGCAACAATGGGAATGAAAAGTTCTAGTGTGCTCATAGTTTTATGATTTTTAAATTGTTTGTGTCCGTTTGACTAAATCGATTTTTTTTAAAAAAAGATTAAAACAAGAATACAGATTTGCTGATATTAAACATAGAAATCGTTTGCTGGTGTTTCAATTTTCCTTTTAACTTTGTGTTTTGGCGGTTCGGAAAGTTTCGATCCGCTTCATTTGTTTTAAACCCTAACTAAACAATGGAAAAAACAGACTTGTTACGCTACGGAATTGCTGACGCTGAGCAGGTTTTTTACAACCCCAGCTACGATTTGCTTTATGAGCATGAAACCGACTCACGGTTAAAAGGTTTTGAAAAAGGTACATTAACAAAGCTTGGAGCCATTAATGTTGATACCGGGATTTTTACTGGTCGTTCGCCAAAAGATAAGTACATTGTGCGTGAACCAAACTCAGTGAACAATGTTTGGTGGGCCGAGAAGGGTAAGAAAAGTTCCGACAACAAGCCCATTACCCCAGAGGTGTGGGAGCATCTTAAGAAAATTAGTGCCGAACAGCTAACAGGCAAAAAGCTGTACGTGGTTGATTCGTACTGCGGTGCAAATGCCGACTCGCGCCTAAAGGTTCGCTTTGTTGTTGAGGTAGCTTGGCAGGCTCACTTTGTGAAAAATATGTTTATTAGGCCAACCGAGGATGAATTGACGGATTTTGATCCCGACTTTGTGGTGCTGGTAGCGTCAAAAACATCAAACCCCAAATGGAAGGAGCAAGGCCTTAACAGTGACGTTTACGTTGCGTTTCATTTAACCGAACGGATGGCCGTTATTGGCGGAAGTTGGTATGGGGGAGAGATGAAAAAGGGGATATTCTCTGTAATGAATTACTACCTGCCGTTAAAAGGCATAGCCGCAATGCACTGCAGCGCAAATGTTGGCAAAGAGGGCGATGTGGCTATCTTCTTTGGTTTATCGGGTACGGGTAAAACAACCCTGTCGGCCGATCCGCACCGGGCACTAATTGGCGATGATGAGCATGGCTGGGACGATGACGGGATATTCAATTTTGAGGGCGGTTGCTACGCCAAGTGTATCGACCTAGATCCACAGAAAGAACCCGATATTTTTGCAGCCATTAAGCGCGATGCGCTTTTAGAAAATCTTGTTGTAGATGGTGAGGGTAATATCGACTTTCACTCAAAAGAGAAAACCGAGAATACTCGTGTTTCTTACCCAATATACCATATTAAAAATATAGTAAAGCCGGTTTCAAAGGCTGGACATGCACAAAAGGTTATTTTCCTTACTGCCGATGCATTTGGTGTGCTTCCTCCGGTAGCAAGGTTAACTCCCAACCAAACGCAGTATCATTTTTTAAGTGGTTTTACATCAAAGTTAGCCGGAACCGAAGTGGGTGTTAAAGAGCCTCAACCCACTTTTAGTAGTTGTTTCGGACAGGCTTTCCTTTTGCTTCACCCAACAGTATACTCGCGAGAGTTGGTTAAAAAAATGGTGAAGCATGGTTCAAAAGCATACTTAGTTAATACTGGGTGGATTGGTGGTCCATATGGTGTAGGCAAACGCATCGATTTGCCAGCTACCCGTGCCATAATCAATTCTATTCTCGATGGTAGCATTGAGGATGAGGAGTTTGAGATTATGCCGGTTTTTAACCTACAAATTCCAAAGATTTTAAAAGGGGTTGAAAGCAAGTTTCTAAACCCTCGTAACAGCTGGCCAAATCCAGCCGATTGGGATAATGCCGCTAAGAGTTTGGCACAAAAGTTTATTGAGAATTTTGAAAACTTTACCGATAACGAAGCTGGGAAAAAATTGGTTGCTGCAGGCCCACAACTATAAAATATATAGTGTGTTAGAAGTATAGAAACAGGGGCCAGAGACCCTTTTTTGTATTTGAAGAATACCGGTTGTTATTTCAAACCACTTTGGCGAAGAAGAGGGTCAATTGATGGTGCTTTACCACGGAACTTAATGTATTGTTCCATACCTTCGCCCATAGCATTCTCGGCAAGGCAATGCTTGCGGAACTTGGCTGCTAACTCATGGTTGAATAGGTCTCCAGTTTCTTTAAAAGCTTCAAAGGCGTCAGCATCGAGCTGGCCAGCCCATAGGTAAACGTAGTATCCAGCAGCATATCCACTACCAAATATATGGCCAAAGTTGGTTGTTCGGTAGCGTGGTACAATCTCGTCAATTAGGCCAAGCTTATCCATAGTTGTTTTTTCAAACTCTATAACATCAGTGTCCTTGGTTACATCGGATGTGTGCCAAGTCATATCAAGATATGCTGCAGCGGTGTACTCAACGTTTATGAAACCTTGGTTAAACTTGCTGCTTTTTTGCATCTTCTCAATAATCTCATCGGTAATAGGCTCGCCTGTTTCGTAATGCTTTGCGTAAACCTTTAGCACTTCGGGTTCGCCAGCCCAATTTTCCATAATTTGCGATGGTAGTTCAACGTAATCGCGGGGTACACTGCGGCTTGTGCGGTCGTAGTGCCCATCGGCAAAAAAGTTATGTAATGCATGGCCAAACTCGTGGAAGAAAGTCTCGGCCTCGTCCCAGCTAAGTAGCGCAGGTTTGTTGCCAACAGGGCTCGAGAAGTTAGTAACAATAGTAACCACAGGGGTGATTTTTTCGCCATCCTTATAGCTGCCGCTGCGGTAGGTTCCGCACCATGCACCGCCTCGCTTACTAGCTCTTGGGTGTGGGTCGATAAAAAGAACAGCCAAGTGAGAACCGTCCTTATCAATAACTTCGTATGCTTTTACCTCTTCATGGTAAACAGGGATATCTGTTCTCTCCTTGTAGGTTAGGCCATATAGCTTGTTGGTTACGTAAAAAATACCATCTTTAACATTGTCCCATGAAAGGTAAGGCTTAATCTCGTCCTCATCCAGGTCGTAC
>CAZTFJ010000134.1:0-7660 GCA_964612255.1 uncultured Rikenellaceae bacterium
AAATCATGGGTCGCTGTCGCAACGCATTATGAACCGATATGGCGATACACCTATTGGGATGGCCCATTCGGCCATGGAGTTTGTTCGCATTTGCAACAAGAACAAGCACCACAAGGTGGTTGTAAGTATGAAATCGAGCAACACTCGAGTTATGGTACAGGCCACACGCCACCTATACGCTATGATGCACAATGAAGGGCTAAACTACCCAATACATCTTGGGGTAACCGAAGCTGGCGAGGGCGAGGATGGCCGAATAAAATCGGCTGTTGGCTCTGGCGCATTGCTGGTTGATGGCATTGGCGACACCATACGCGTATCGTTAACCGAAGATCCGGCCAACGAAATACCCGTGGCCAAAAATTTGGTTGATATTTTTAACCATTGGCAAAATATTAATACCCCAGCAATTAGCAAAATCCCTATAAACCCATTCGACTTTACCAACATATCAACCCAAGCCCTTGGTAACATTGGAGGCGATAACCCACCAATTGTTATGGCTAACATTGAGCATATTGATTACGAACAGCTGAACCAGTGGGGTTGGATTTATAACGAAGCTTCATGTAGCTGGCACGCGCAAGAGAATGCGGCAGAATACATGTACATTGGCAATGCATCGCCAGAAAGTATTGCAAACGCAAAGCAACTGCCCCTTGTGGGAACCAATAAACTTTGCAAACATCAACTGGTAAAATTCAATGGCAATGCAACGCAATGCAAAGCAGAGCATTTTTGTTTTGTTGAGATTGATGCCCTGGATATTACCCCAGCCAAGTTGGAAAAAATAAAAAGTTTTACCAACGCAGTGCTTATTATTACAGCCCACGATTACAATGAGTTTTACGCCCTGCGAAATGCAATATTTAGCATGATTAATGCAGGCATAACCACTCCAATTGTTGCATCTATTCACCTTAAAAACACTCACTCAGATAACTTTCAGATACAATCATCGGCCATTGCAGGCCCTCTTTTTATCGACGGTTTAGCCAATGGCCTAATGATCACCATAAACCAATCAACCAATCAACCAACCAACCAATCAACCAATCAACCAACCAACCAATCAACCAACCAACCAATCATCCAATCAACCAATCAACCAATCAACCATAAAATCAATCAATCAACCATAAAATCTACCGCCTTTGGCATTCTGCAAGCAGCAAGGGTTCGAATCACCAAAACCGAGTTTATATCGTGCCCGGGCTGTGGTCGTACGCTATTCAATTTAAACCAAACGTTGCTTAAAGTGAAGGAACGTTTAGCGCATTTAAAAGGATTAAAAATTGGGGTAATGGGTTGCATCGTAAATGGCCCAGGCGAGATGGCCGATGCCGATTACGGTTACGTAGGTTCTGGCCCCGGAAGGGTTACGCTGTACCGAAAACAAGAGGTGGTAAAAAAGAACATTCCAGAAGATAAAGCCGTTGATGAGCTAATTGAGCTAATAAAGCAATATGGCGATTGGATAGAAGGCTAACAAACGCCAACATTTATTACTTAAATACATCCATAACCCCTATGCTAACTAATATCGAGACTAAACCAAAACACAAAAAAGCCAATTTGGATATAGATTACTCTTCAAAATCAATATAAAAGCGCAACTACTCAATGGCAGGTTTGAGAATACTCAGCAGCTTAAAAGATATTGATTTAGCTTAGGAAACGACACAATTGTGTTTTGGATAAAGCCATATAAAGAGGTTTTGCATTGTCCAATATCACCTAAATATTATTAAATTGCGCATTGTAAAAAATTCTTCGATGCTTATGAAAAAAGTTTTACCTCTCACGCTTCTTGTTTTTGCCCTACTGGCTTCGGGATGTGCCTCAAAACGTCTGGCCAAACGTGGTTTGAAATTTGAGCAGGCCGGAATGTACGAAATGGCCGCCGATTTGTTTTACCAATCGGTTTTAGCCAACGCCAATAATGTTGATGCCGTTATTGGGCTAAAAAAGAACGGGCAACGACTGCTCGACGACAAAATGCTAAAAGTGCAAAAATCTTACTATAACAACAACGATAAGGAAACAGTATACAACTTTATAGATGCGCAAAATTATTTACATAAGATAAGTGCTACAGGGGTTCCGCTTAACATGTCGGAGCAAACACGCTCATTTTACGAAGAGGCCAAACCTCGATACCTCGAAACTATTTTTTACGAAGCCCGGTTACTCCTCGATGAGGAGAGGTTTCGTGAGTCGGAGGCTAAATTTGCTGAGATTAAGCGAATTGACCCAAACTACGAAGGTGTTGACGATTTCATGAAAGTATCGCAAAGCGAACCCCTTTACAGAGAGGGCAAGCAATTTTTGGAAGCAGGTTATTACCGAAAATCATATAATAGTTTTAACACGCTAATCAGCAAAATAGGATTGTATAAAGACTCAAAAGATTTAATGGACGAGGCATTGGCAAAAGGCCAACTTACTATTGCCATTGGCGAAATTGAGAATAAAACGCGAAGCAAATCGGCCCATTTAGTGGTTGAAAGCACCCTTAACAAGGCTGTAAGCGGAATTAGAAATCCATTTGTAAAACTGGTTGACATAAGAAACACCGACCAATTTCTTGAGCAGCAAGAAAAAGGTAACACCCTGGGATCTGAAATTAGGGTGGGGCAAATTCTTGCTGCCCGAGCACTTTTAAATGGCACTCTAATTACTTACGACATGTCGGAAGGTAGAGTGCAAACCCAAACCCAAAAGGGGTATTTGAAGGAAGTTATAGTTCGCAAGGATAAGAAAACAGGGGAAGAAAAGAGAGAGGTTAAGTATCATAAAACAACATACGATATAACAAAAAAGTCGAATTCGGCTTCCATAACATTACAGTATCAGCTAAGTTCAACCGAAACAGGTGCCGTTCTCATATCTGATGTACTTAAAGTAACCCGCAATGATGATGTTCACTTTGCAACCTACAAGGGCGACCACAAAAAGCTTGTACCGGGTTGGTGGGAACGGAGCGACAAGGATTCGCCCAAGGATCGGATAGACGACAACTACTCTGATGTAAACTCTTTGCAACAGCTATTCCGCGCAAAGAAAACCATTATTTCAGCCGAAAACCTCAGAAATCAGGCTTTGTCGGAAATTGAGACCAAGGTTTCACAACAGATTAGCAAGTACAACTCAGAACAGTATTAAACCATGAATATTCGAATTGTAATTGCATTACTATTTACAGCCATACTGTTTGGCTGCGGCAGCAGCAAAAAGGCTCAACAACAGGTAACCCCACAACCCGAATGGGTTAAAATGCGCCCATCGTCGCCAACATACTACTACGGAATTGGAGCCGTGCGAAAAACTATGGATGTGGGACAATACCAGCAGGCAGCCCGTCAGAATGCTTTAGCCGATATGGCTGGCGAAATATCCACCAGCATATCGAGCAACTCGGTGCTGCACGCCTTTGAATCGAACCTTAACTTTCGCGAGGATTTTACATCTACCATAAAAGCCCAAACTCAGCAAGATTTGGAAGGCTACGAACTAGTTGACACCTGGGAAGATCTTGAAAACTACTGGGTGTTTTACCGCCTTTCCAAAGCACAGTACCAAGAGCTGAAGGAAAAACGAAAAGCCGATGCCGTTTCGCGCTCTTTCGATTTGTTTTCCAGTGCCCTTGCAGAGCGTGAACAGGGCAATATTCGGTTAGCCATTGTACAGCTGCTAAAATCGCTTGAGCCAATAAAGCCATACTTTAGCGAATCGCTTCCTGTTACATATCAAGGCAGCGAAATTTTTCTGGGCAACGAAATTTTTAAAGAGCTCTCAACAACCATTGCAAACCTTAAGGTAGTTCCGGTTGTTAATTCTGTTGATGTTAAAATTGGGCAGGCACTGCTCGACAAAATTTCGTTCGAAACACATTACGCAAACGCAGGCCCCGTGCCTGAAATTCCTCTTGAAGCAAGATATACCGAAAAGCCAATCCGCAACAATAAAATCCGCTCAAACCCCAAGGGTTTGGCCAAATTTATTATTGATGTAGTGCGATCGCCTAATACTCGGGAGGAGTTTTCCGCATCAATCAATTTTGATGATATTCTTGCCGAGGCAGGGGTTGATCCGTTTGTTCGCCGCATGGTAAACAGGTTTTCCGTTCCAAAGGGGCAAATTACTATCCATGTTTTACGGCCATCGTTTACAATTATATCAAACGAAATAATGCTGGGCGAGAAGCAAACTCCAGGAATACTCGAAAAAAGTTTTAGGCAAAAAGCCATTGATGCCGGCTTTATTATTAAAGCCGATGATGCAGACTACATGGTACGTATTGTGGCGGTGGCTAGTCCGGGTAACGATAGCGGTCAGTTTAAAACGGTAAAGCTCGATGGGCAAATATCTGTAGAGACCAGTGGTGGACAAAAAATTTACCAGCAAAACCTCGAGGGCTTTATGGGTAGGCATTTCGATTACAAACAGGCGGCCGATGATGCTTTTAGCGAGGCTCGACTTAGGCTCTAAAACTCTTTCTTTAGAGAAATTGAAGAAGCTGTATCGAAACGATAACTAGTTTTTAATCAGATTGATGTTTAACAGCATCAATTTAGTTTGATGTTTAAAATGTCATTTTAAATCCTATTTTTTTCCATTACATTTGGCACCGTTGAGTGATTTTGTTGCTCAAAGCTTTTATCAATTTGATGTACTAATTAATCATACTTAATAAATTTGTCATGCCACAAATATCAGAAAAAGGTAAGGCTATGCCCGCATCGCCAATTCGCAAGTTGGTTCCATATGCCGAGGGTGCTAAGAAAAGGGGTGTAAAAGTATATCACCTAAATATTGGTCAACCCGACATTCCTACCCCAGAGGTTGCCCTAACTGCAATAAAGGAGAATCCGCTTAAAGTAGTTGAGTATAGCCATTCGGCTGGTAACGAGAGTTATCGCCGTGGTTTGGCCGAGTACTACCGTAGCGTGGGTATCAATATCGATCACAACGAGGTAATTATTACAACTGGCGGATCGGAAGCTATTACCATTGGCTTTATGAGCTGCCTAAACCCTGGCGACGAGGTAATTATACCCGAGCCATTTTACGCTAACTACAACGGTTTTGCCACACAGGCAGGCGTAAAGGTGGTGCCAGTTACATCATCAATAGAGAACAATTTTGCGCTGCCCCCCATTGCTGAGATGGAGAAGCTTATTACGCCCAAAACCAGAGGTGTGGTAATTTGTAATCCTAATAACCCAACGGGTTACCTTTACTCAAAAGAAGAGCTGCAGGAGCTTGCCAAGCTGGTTAAAAAGCATGATATGTACCTTTTTGCCGATGAGGTTTACCGCGAGTTTTGCTACGATGGTAATTCTCACTTCTCTACCATGCAGCTCGAAGGGCTAGAGGATAACGTGGTGCTTATGGATTCCGTATCGAAGCGTTACAGCATGTGCGGTGTGCGTATTGGTGCGCTTATCTCAAAAAACAAAGAGGTAATGGCTGCTGCGATGAAGTTTGCACAGGCCAGGCTTTGCCCACCATCTTACGGACAAATTGCTGCCGAAGCTGCCCTTGATACCCCAAAAGAGTACTTTACCGAGGTGTACGACGAGTACATCCAGCGTAGAGATTTTATGGTTGAGGCGCTTAACAAGATGGAAGGCGTGGTTTGCCCAAAACCTAAGGGTGCTTTTTACACCGTGGTAAAACTACCTGTTGACGATGCCGATAAGTTTGCGCAATGGCTGCTCGAGAGCTTTGACCACAACAACCAAACAGTTATGTTGGCACCAGCATCGGGATTTTACGCTACCCCAGGTTTAGGTAAAGATGAGGTGCGTATTGCCTACGTGCTTAAAATTGAAGATTTGAAAAATGCAATGGAGACCCTTGAGGCTGCGCTTAAGCAGTATCCTGGAAAAACTATTTAAGCATAACACTTGCATAATAAGAAAACGCCAGGCAATTTGTCTGGCGTTTTTGCGTGTTAAAATGCTAAATAAAAATCTTTGGTAAGGTTTATATACTCTGGGGTGTACTCGCCGTGCTGATTTCTGATTGTCAAAGAGTCTTCGGTTAGCGCTGTTTTCTCTCTGCTAAATTCAAGTAGCAATCGTTTTACAGGCCCGTTTGTTTTGCCGTAAATACTTACTCGCTTGATGCAGTAAAGACCGTATTCAGTGGCCAATGCCACAAAAACATTACCCTCAACATAGGGAAAAATACCAGCAAATTTTCCGTTGATATTTAGCAGGCTACTAACGCCCTTAAGCAAATCGGCGTGAGGTAAAAGCTCGTTGTGGCGAGCCACTGTACGTGCCACCTCATCGGATTTTAACGATTTTATAAAGTATGGGGGATTAGAGACAATTAGGTCGTACCCGCGCTCGTTATTATTGGCAAACTGCTGAAACGATTGGTTGAAGATATTTACCCTATTCTGCCAGCGCGAATGGTTCACATTCTCAATAGCCTGTTGTGCCGAGGAAGCATCTATTTCAACAGCATCAATTGTAGCATTGCTTCGCTGGGCTAGCATTAGCGCAATAAGACCCGTGCCCGTACCTACATCCAGTATAGTTTTGGTGTTATCAACATTGGCCCAAGCACCTAGCAGCACGCCATCGGTACCAACCTTCATAGCCGAATTCTCTTGCCTTATGGCAAACTGCTTAAATCTGAAGTAATTGTTGGGCATAACTTGTTAGAATTTTTCGAATATCCCCAGCCCAAAAAGAGCAAAATCGTATTTAGTGGGATCGTTGGGGGCTAAGGTACTAAGATTTGTAGTAACCTCCTCAACCGCTTTCCAATCGTTTTGCTTTCGGCTTAGCAGCCCCAACCTGCGAGATACACGTCCCGAATGCACATCAAGCGGTAACATTAGTTCCGATACGGGTATGGCTTTCCATATACCAAAATCAACATTCTCTTTGGGTGGCCGAACCATCCAGCGCAAGAACATATTTATACGCTTGGCTGCTGAGCCAGCCATAGGGTTCGATATATGTTTGGTTGTGCGGGCAGGGAAATCATTGTTAATAAAAAATTGCCTAAAATGGGTAATTGCACCTTTAACCGAGCCATACATCTCAAAACCCTGTGAAAATAGCAATTCTAAACTTTTGCCGCTAGCATAAATCTCTTGCAGCGATTTTAGGAATCCAACGCAGTCGGTTCCGTTAAAAGTACGATAGTAGAAGGAGGCAAAAGAATTAATTTCGGATTGCGATGCGCTAGTAATAAACTGGTAAGGCGAATCGCCCATTTGCGCCATTAACCTTTGTGCCGATTTTATAATTTGCGGACGCTGCCCCCACGATATGGTAGCGGCCAGAAATCCTGCTATCTCAATATCCTCTTTACGGCTATATGCCCTTGGGATTTGAATTGGATCAGTTTCAATGAATTTTGGCGAGGCGTACTGTTGGTATTTCTCGTTAAGAAATTGCTTTATTTCGGCCTGGTTTACCTTATCCACTATACAAACCGTCCGTCGTTCATGGTGAGCTGTATATCTGCCATGGCAGCTAGCTCCTTATCATGGGTTACCACCACAAAGGTTTGCTTAAACTCATCGCGTAGTGTAAAGAAAAGGTTGTGCAGCTCCTCCTTGTTTTTTGAGTCGAGATTGCCCGATGGCTCGTCGGCTAAAATAACCTTTGGGTTATTAATTAAGGCTCGCGCA
>CAZTFJ010000135.1:0-7648 GCA_964612255.1 uncultured Rikenellaceae bacterium
AAAATCCTGTGGCCATTGCGGCTGTGCCGGTTCGACCCCGGCTCCGGGTACCAAAGCAAAAGCCTGACAATGTCAGGCTTTTTTGCTTTCTGCGCATGCTATTTACTCCTCCTCTCTTAGCTTCCATTCCTTCCAACTCTCATCGAGGCTTGGACTAATATTGGTTTGAGGATTCTGATCTCGCTGATTAACCAGTATTGATCTTGTTCCCACCTCGGATTGCAAATAATCGGATAGCTGCTTGTAAGTTACTTGCCCTTGGGTCTCCTTTAACAGCTTAAGCAAATGATAGGTAAACATTCCATGATTCTTGTCGCGGTAGGGTAAAGCAGTTTGATCGCCCGAAGCAGCAGCAAAAACAACTAAATTCCCCGACAGCACATTTTCGCGTGGTCGCATCCGAACGGCTCGTGCAGCAAGTAATCCTTGTTCACGGCCACCACCGCTAAAGCAAGCATCGAGAAAAACTGTAACGCGTTTGGAGGGGTGTTCAGTTAATCGGGCATAAAAATCGCTCATTTTAATGGCAAACTGAAGATCCGAACCGCTCACATCAACAGGTATCAAATATGGCTCTTGGGTTTTCTCATCGGGGAATCCATGGCCAGCATAATACACAAACAGCTCAGCCTCTCCCCCTTTTACTTTTGCAATAGAACTTATCTGAGTTATTGCCCTATGCATTTCAATTGCCGTTGCATTTGCTTTAAAAATAATGTTATCGCCAGGCACTCCCAACACATTAAGGGCATACGCTTTAAACGACTCGGCATCATGTATTGCAAATTCAACATCAGACTCACGTTGTAACCCACGTTGAAAAGTTGAATAGTCTTCGTTACCAATAACCAAAGCATACCTATTAGGATTTTTTTCACCAACCAAAGGAATATCAATATCTACATCAGAGGGTTCAAGTTCAGGCTTTTCAGCCATAGCATCAGGCCCCATTTTCGAATTCCTAGAAGAATTAGCATTTGCCATATAAGCCACAGGCTTGCGACTTTCAATTCTGAATGACTGTTCATGCTTTAGCCCGTTTACATCTTGAGCAACCACTTTTACTTCTTGCTCAAAACCATAACGCAGCGTAAGGTCAACGATATAGGTAGAATCGCCCATATGTTGGGCAGGAAGGTTGTTTACCAACACCTTATCTACCCCAAAAAAATCTTTAACACTAAGCGTAACCCTCACCTTTTCATCCTCAACAATTGGTTTTAGCCCTTCAGAAATCCCTTCGGGGGTTAACACTGCCACCTGGGGTGGTGTTTGGTCAACAAGTTCATCTGTGCTTATAGTTTTTGTTGCCAAGTACCTACGGGGCCTAGCAAATGAGAATGGCACCTGAAACTCTTTTTTCGCAGCACTTTGTGCCGAAATTGCATAAAAGAAAGGGAAATCAATTTCAATTTTACCACCTGGGTACTCCTCACTTACAGCAAATTTTAACGATAGGTTATCGTTAAATGCCAAATATCCATCCGATGCTTTTGGAGATAGAAGTTTTACTTGCGACGAGTTGATTAAAATTTCATCGACATTAAACCCAACAACCGAAGTTTTATCGGCTATGGGTTTTAGGTTAACATCAGTCCACTGAACCCTAATGGTCATATCAAACTCGTTGTTCTGGATCTTGCTCATGGCGTACGATATTATTCCATGTCGCTCATTGTCAATTGAGAAGATGACTAATCGCTGCGCCCACACCGATGCTAATGGTAAAATGGTTAAAACAACCACCATCAGCAATAATCTTTTAACCGTTTTCATAACTTACTCTATTAATCGTTAATCTAAAAAATCTTATAGTACACGCCTAAATCGACACTAACAGCATGTAGTAGGGTTTCGCCTAAAAATCGCCCTGTGGTATGGTAGTAATCAACTGGCGGCAAACCCAACGAAGTATCCTCGGCATTGTACGATAAATCTGTTAAACCATAAGAACCCGTTAGGCCAACCTTCAGCATAAAGTTACGAGCAGGTGAAATGGCAAGCCCTATGGAGAACATTGCCGACATACCCGAACTTGGGGGTGTAAGAGAGTAAACATCTGTAGAACTATATTCTTTATTTGTAAAGTAACCATAATCATCAATATCTTCGAGTATCACATTGCCTAAATTTGGATACTCACCTTTACGAGAAACCACACCGCTTACTGAATAGTTAACGCTTTTGAACATTGAGAACATTACGCCAGCATCTAAATAAAGCCCAACTTTCCCTGTTCCTGTTCGAAATTTCATAACAACAGGGATATCATAAGTTTGGTATTCGCGGAATTCTTCCAAATCACTTATATTATAAATTGGGTAATAGCTATCTTGGTCAATATCAATAAAAGTTGTGTTAAGTTTACCGTTAAATTGATCGAGGTATATTGATGGGCTATAAGTTCCCATACGCAGACCTGTAGCAAAACCAAACCCGCGGGTAAGCATGAAATGCAACTCAATAGAGGGTAATATAGCATTGCCTGGCATAGGTTGCCATTCACTTGTAGACGAAAAGAGTTCGCTACTAAACAAGGTTGAGTAGCTGTACCCTCCGCTGATTCCTGCGTAAAGCCCCCTGTATTCTCTATTTGCCTGCTTCTGTGCATGTTTCTTTGAATCGACAACCATAGATATACCCAAGGTTTTTATTTGGCCCTCTTCAAGCACTCCTTTTACATAAAAGAAAAGCACATCGGAATAGCTGTGAATACGAGCATTCCCATATAATCCCTTTAGCTCTTTTTTTGCTTTTACTACGGCCTCGTATGAGCCATCTGACCGCGGTTTAGTAGAAGAGACAGATACATCAATAATATCAAGCCTCACATCAAGCCCCTCAGGATAAAAACGTTGAGCAAATTGGGCATAGGCAGCAGGTGTTAAGTATTTGCTACCCTCTACTTTTTCGGGCAGCAAATCGTTGTAAATAACATCTTTTGAACTGAATACAAACGACTTGTTGAGCTGCTGTACCAAATCCGGATCAACGGTCATAAAATCTTTTGAAATAGCATTTGCTTCGCTATAGGTCATCAGAAGTTGCTTTGCCCTGCTACGGAATTGTTCCTCCTGGTCGGCAGTTAGCATTTCCTGTGCATTTGACACCCTACTCAAACTTGTAACAAAAACAAGAAGTATGGAAAAAATTATGATTTTCATATGTATTGTTATATGTTTCATAAATATCTATTGAATTGTAAGTTTAGTAGTTAACGGCAAATCGCCATCTATTAAAAGCGTAACAATGTAAACACCGGGTGTTAATCCTCTAAGATTTATTTGATGTTTGAATGCCCCATCTTGGGCAGGCGCAAAGTCCTTATAAACAATCACACCAAAAGCGTTAGATATTGTAACCTCGCTTTGTTCATTAGTTCCGAAAGCTGCGCTAAGGGTAAACGTTCCGTTTGATGGATTAGGGTATACCGACAAAGCTCCATTAGCTGCAGACTTAGCCGATAAATCAAACGCATCGGATGTATGTGGGCACTGCGATTTAATAACTTGTACCCTGTACTGACCATCTTGCTGTCTGGCAACAACATACTGCTTGTTTTGTCCAGCCATTTGGTCTCCGTTACGATACCACTTGTACGAAGAACTTTGGTTTGTGCATATAAGAATGTTGAGATGCCCCTTGCGGTATATATCAGGCTTATCGGCAGCCGATACGGTATTTACTTGAGAAATAGTAACGGGCACCTGTATCACCACCTGATAACCGTCAGTGTCAATACTACTATAGCTAATAACCTCGTTACCATCAGAACTTATCCAACGAACGAGTGCTTGCGTTTCGTTGTTCTCAACTATTTCACCTCCTGTTACAGCCCAAGTCCCGTTGCTTGCCCCAGAGGCTTTGTAAAGCAGCTCTGAACCGACACAGGCCGACCGATCGCCCAATATTTGCGATGTTGTTGACCCCTCAGAAGTTAGCTTATACTTCACCTCAACATCTTGCCCACTAACAACAACCTCACCCGATATTGGGAAATACCCTGTTGTTACAATGCTAAACGGATATGTACCATCGACCCGATAGAATTTTGCCATACCATCAGCACCTGTACTAATTGCCTCCTGCTCTAAGGTTATACTTGCACCTTCTAGCGGTTGATTATTTTCATCGATTAGAATAAAAGTTATGCTATATGCTGTAGAAAACTCAACCTCGTTACCATAACCCGTTCCAACTCCGTTGCTAGCAAAAGCACGCACATAGTATACTGAGCCAAGGCTTAGACCTGTCATTTGACTTTCGAAATCGTCAACCCCTGTTCCATTGTATGTAATACCATCGTAATTATCGACGCTAGGATTTTGAACAGTACTCCAAACAACACCTTTTGTAGTTATGGCTGAGCCTCCGTCGGTAATTATATTACCACCCGTACTAGCCGATGTTGCTGATAAAAGCACAACCGGTTTTGTAGTAAGTTCGGGCACAGAGGGCGGAATAGTTGTAAACTGCTCAACTTGCCCATAACCAACACCAAGGCTATTTACTGCATATGCCCTTACGTAATAGGTCGTTTCAGGCGAAAGCCCAGTAACTGAACAGGTAAAATCTTCGTCTCCTACCCCAACACTTAGTTTACCTAAATTACTCTCAAGCGTTGGCTCAGCAGTTAGGCCCCACACAACCCCCTTATCGGTTATATCGTCGGCCATAGTAAGTGTGCCCCCTGTTGCTGCTGTTGTTGCAGTAATATTGGTAACCTGCACTGTTTCGAGCTGTGGTACAGTTGCAGGGTTCTCACGTAAGCAACGAACACTATTCAGGTCATCAATACTATATATATTTGTATTGGCTTGCTCAGAATTGTACAACAATTCAAGATAATGCAAAGCATCATTCTCAGTACTGATTGTGGCCAGAGTATTTAACCACCAATAGCCAGCCTGCCCCATTATACCAGCAACAGAACCTCCGGGCACTCCTTTAAATCCAGACTCGTTGGTTGCATTTGTGTTTGGAGCTTCCCAAATACCTGTACCCTCCTGAATAGTACCTAACGATTTCATCTTACCACCTGCCAACTCGGTACCTCCAAGATATTCAACAAGTACATTGAGATCATCAAGGGTTGGCACTTTCCATCCATCGGGACATAATCCCCTTGCATCAGTTACAGCATAGCCACTATACAACGCACCATAGATATACTTGTAGTTCTCAACACCATTGTACCATGCAACATGGGTTCCTGACTCAATTGCAGTTCCATCGTTATATTTTGTTGTCCTTAGATTTTTATCCATCCAAACCTGATCGCCAATAATTACCTTCCTGTAAAGATTTCCATCAGCATCGGCAACAGATCCATTACTATTGAAAGGTTCATGGTCGTACCATTGCACTCCGTCAAACCACCCCTCCTTTTCTCTAAAAAGATCTATTGTTTGTAATTGATTATTATTGTTGTTGAACAACAGGGTTGTGTATGAAGGTGGTACTTCAAACGAATACCATATTGATCCTTCGTCGGGTTCATTCATCGGTTCACCGGGCCATTGATCGGTAAACGTTCCATCGCCTCCCCAAAGCCAAATATAAACTTGCTCCCATAATTCGGGGTTATTATAGTAAACTGTAAACCCAGTAGGTTCAAGGGTATAGAAACTTCTCTCCTGCCCGTAACCCGTACCAGTACTATTTGTTGCGTAAGCACGAACAAAATATGTTGTATTGGGTGTGAGGTTAACAATTTCGGAGGTAAAAGCTGCCTCCCCAGAACCATTATCTGTAAGCCCCTCGTTACTCTCAAGAGTTGGATGTTGCGATGTACTCCATACCACACCCTTTACTGTAATTTCGCTTCCACCATTATTCAACACAGCACCTCCTGACATTGCAGATTGTGCAGTAATCTCATCAACATCATTTGTAGTTACAATGGGCACTGATGCCTCTTCAACCGTTTGATTGCTAAGTTCAACCCTACCTATTGTATTAATTTGAGCCCAACCATTTGAGAACTCACTCCACCAATTTTTCTCACCTACTTGCTGAGCATTATCCCAGTCCCAGTACTTAACACCAAACCCTAATTCTATGCCGTCGGCAGGTGAAAACGGAACACCTTGCGCAACGAGTGAAGCCCAAGGGATTTCATACTCGTAGGTTATTGTTGAAGCATTTATTGTGTATGCATGATAATAATCTGTATAATGGGGATACACATTCACCAACGTCTTGCTGAGTTGGGTAACATCTTGCTGGAATTGAGATGTGTTTTGATGATAACCCAATTCGTAGTTATTTGTAAGATTTGGGTCAACGCCATGATCATCGGGTGGAGATAAATTCCCGCTCACGTTAAAGTAAAGTTCAATCCTATCTGCTTTCCAGCTCTCCTCTGTAAAACCTGTGCACCACTGATTGCAATAGTTATCGTCGGCTATTACAACCTTACCATATACGCTTGCCTCGTCCAAAGCCATTTTCCAATATTAGGAATTCTCATCAATGGTTGCGTTTCCATTATCGATAAAGTTTGGCGACACTAAATCCCACCTGGTATCTCCTGTTCCAATATCAAGTATTGAGCTAAACTTTTTAACAGTAGGCACTTCCTTATGGGGTAAAGTTTTAAACTGAATTTCATTACCATAGGCAGTTCCAACACTATTTGTAGCATACGCCCTAACGTAATATGTAGCATTTGCTGTTAAACCGTTAATATTACTAACAAACGCTCCTGGCAATGCTCCATTAGTAGTGTAACCAACATTACTTTCTAACGATGGGCTTGGGCTATCGCTCCAAACCACGCCACGCATACTAACAGCATCGCTACCCTCGCTAACAATATTTCCTCCAGAAATGGCCGAGGTTGATGTCACACCCGTAATTGGCTCGGTTGTTACAGTTGGCTTTTCGTAAGCCAACACCTTTAACATTGGGTAACCATTGTTTATTGTGTAATTTGCATCGTGTTCCCAAGTGTTTGTGAAATCCCAGTCAACATATGTATTGGTTGCGTATTCGTAGGTCATATCATCAGTAGATCGATCTTCCCCACCTGCTGATGAGTATACTCCACTTGTCTCAGTATCCCAATACGAATTAGTTATGACGGGGCTATTATCCCATTGTGTAAATCCTATCATACCACCCACTTCGTTAGTTCCTGATACCTGTGCAGTAGAGTAACTGTTAGTGATTTGTCCCCACCAAATAGTCCCTAACAATCCTCCTACTCTATCAGTCCCACTTACATTTCCACTGGCATAACTATTCTCGATATATCCTGCAACATGACCTACTAAACCACCCACATTAGAACCGCTAGCACTTGAAACATTTCCATTGAAGTAACACGATTTAATTCTCCCACTATTTTCTACATTTCCTGCAAGTCCCCCCGCAGCTCCATAATTACCCTGTATACTTCCCTCAACAGAGCAATTCTCAACAACACATTCTAAATCAGCGTTTCCAACTAATCCTCCAACTGCTCCATTACCAGCAACATTCGCATTCTTTAATTTAAGGTTTTTAATTCTTGTAATATTTCCATCGATACTCCAAATTGAGCCAAAGAGTCCAACATAATTCTCGGTGGGTCTATTAATAGTTAGATTGCTAATCGAATAGAACTCACCATCGTAGGTTCCGTAGAAATTAGCTGTGTAATTCT
>CAZTFJ010000136.1:0-5723 GCA_964612255.1 uncultured Rikenellaceae bacterium
AGGGTTAAACGAACCAACCGCATAGCATCGATAAATGTGGGCAACGGATTGCTGGGGCGCGTAGTGAATACACTGGGGCACCCAATCGATGGCAAGGGACCAATATCTGGCGAAACTTTTGAAATGCCGCTAGAACGCAAGGCTCCAGGGGTTATTTACCGTCAACCAGTAAACGAACCTTTACAAACTGGTATTAAAGCAATTGACGCCATGATTCCCATTGGCCGAGGACAGCGCGAACTTATTATTGGCGACCGCCAAACGGGTAAAACAGCCATTGCCATTGATACCATACTAAACCAAAAATCGCAATTCGATAAAGGCGAACCAGTATATTGCATTTATGTGGCCATAGGACAAAAAGGCTCAACGGTTGCCAACATTGCCTCTACCCTTGCCAAGCACGGTGCCATGGACTACACGGTTATTGTATCGGCAACAGCCTCCGACCCCGCAGCACAACAATTCTATGCACCTTTTGCTGGTGCTGCCATTGGCGAGTTTTTTCGCGATACGGGTCGCCACGCACTGGTTATTTTCGACGACCTTTCGAAACAAGCCGTATCGTACCGCGAGGTGTCGCTACTACTTCGTAGGCCTCCTGGACGAGAAGCCTATCCCGGCGATGTTTTTTACCTTCATAGCCGTCTGTTAGAGCGTGCCGCCAAGGTTATTAATTCCGATGAGATTGCGGCCCAAATGAACGATTTACCAGAATCGATTAGGCCTATTGTAAAAGGAGGTGGGTCGTTAACGGCTCTGCCTATTATTGAAACCCAAGCAGGCGATGTATCGGCATACATCCCAACCAACGTTATCTCCATAACCGATGGCCAGATTTTTCTCGAATCGAACCTATTTAACAGCGGCGTAAGGCCGGCCATTAACGTGGGTATCTCGGTATCGCGCGTGGGTGGTAAGGCGCAAATAAAATCGATGAAAAAAGTGGCTGGTACGCTAAAGTTAGACCAGGCACAGTACCGCGAGCTAGAGGCCTTTGCCAAATTTGGATCGGATCTGGATGCAGCTACGCTAAACGTTCTCGACAAGGGTTCGAAAAACGTACAGATTCTTAAGCAAGGTGAAAATAGTCCGCTACCCATTGAAGAGCAAGTAGCTATTATTTACTGCGGCACAAATGGTTTACTAAAGGATGTTCCGGTTGAGAGCGTGAAAAAGTTTGAGAGCGAACTGCTAGAAAACTTGAGAGCGAATCACTCCGAAATGCTTGCCAAAATAGCCGATGGTGAATTTACAGACGAGTTTGCATCGACCATAACAAAAGTAGCCAAGGAAGTATCACAAAAATTTGCAAAGTAAGCTATGGCTGGGCTAAAAGAGATACGCACAAGGATAAACTCCATTGCATCGACGCAGAAAATTACCAGCGCCATGAAAATGGTGTCGGCTGCCAAATTCCATAAGGCCCAAGAAACATTCTTCCGATTTGAGTACTACTCAAAAAAGGTAGACGATGTGCTACACCATGTAGCCAGTGAAGCTAGCAATCCTTCGTTACAAAGATGGTTTACCAAGCCAAAATCTGAAGAAAAAGTTGCACTTGTTGTGCTAACTTCAAATTCAAGCATGTGCGCTGGATTTAACCAAAACCTAGTTAAAAAGGTTGTAGAAGAAGGCCCTAAACACTGGCAACATCTTTGGAACACCAATAAAATAAACATCTTTTGCCTTGGGAAAAAGGGGTGTGAATTGCTTACCAAAAGAGGGTTTAGCGTTACCCAAACCGACGTTGACATAGTGCAACTACCTCAATTTAACGATGCTGCTGATTTTTGCGATCAACACTTAATTAAGCCCTTTGTAGATGGTAAATACGATGCTGTTTACATTGCATACAATAGGTTTAGCAATCCAGCAGTGCAGGTTCCAACGTTCAAGCAATTTTTACCCTACAACATAGAGAAAAAGGGTAATAACGAGAATGCAGATACGGCCATAAGCCAAGACCATATTTTTGAGCCAAACAAGGAGGATATCCTAAAAGCAATTATCCCAATGTCTGCAAAAACATCGTTTTTTAAACTTGTGCTTGAGAATTCAATAGGTGAGCATGGTGCCAGAATGACCGCAATGCATCAAGCCACCGAGAATGCTACTGAACTTAGCAAACAGCTAAAATTGCAGTACAACAAGGCAAGGCAGGCAGCCATTACCAACGAGATACTAGAGATAGTTTCGGGTGCTGAAGCGCTAAAAGGCTAGCGAGTCCATCAACCTAATTACTTACTTTTGCAATACGGCTTTCTTTAAGGGTTGATGTATTTCTGCGATGTCTTCTGAAACATTAATAATATAATCGCCCAACTTCTCCGACTCCGAGAATAAATCGTTATAAATATGCTGCTTGCGAAGTTTATTACGGAACTGGTTAATTTTTTCCTCCAACTCATAGGCAGGGCCCAGGTTTATGCTACCATAATTCCCGTCAAGATTTTGTAGCATCACCAAATACGCTTCTTCAACCAAACCAAAAATATGGTTAAGGTTATCGCGTACCTCCTGGTTAAACCAAATATTTCCCTTGCGCTTACGGCGCATGGTGCGAGCTAAATTGTAGTTGCTATCAGAAATGCTCTCAATGTCGTTAATAATGTTGAACATAGCTTGAAGTTCACGCGAACTTTCATCGCTTAAATCGCTAACCGAAATTTTTGTTAAATACGTAGCAATCTCAACCTCCATCCTATCGCTAATCTCCTCGTATTTTTCAATCCTTTCAAATATTTCCTTAAAATTTTTCTCGTTTGTTTCTACAAATAAATCTTTAAAGAAACCATACATTTTGTAAGTACGCTTTGCATATGTAATTATCTCTTTTTTGGCCTGAACCAACGAAAGTTCAGCGGTAGAAAGAAGACCAATATTTATATGCCGTAGGCGAAACTCCTCTTCCTCGCCCTTGCGCGCAGGCACCAGCCGGGTAACAAAATTTACAATGTAAGGAGTTGTAAACACGAGTAACAACGTGTTAATTATATTGAATGCCGAGTGAAATATGGATAAGGCCACAGGAACGCTCTCATGGTTGGCTGGTTCAAATGGATTGCTACCGCCCATTTCTGTAACAAAGTAAGAAACACCATTTAAAAAGTGTTTAAACACAAACAACATCCATACTACACCAAACAAGTTGAATATTAGGTGCGCACGGGCAGTTCGCTTAGCCGATACGTTGGCCACCGCTGCAGCAATGTTTGCGGTTATGGTAGTTCCAATGTTCTCGCCAAGAACCATAGCTGCTGCTAGTTCAAAGCTAATCCAACCGCTGTTACACATTACCAATGTTAGGGCCATAGTTGCACTCGACGACTGAATGACCACGGTAAGAATAGTTCCAATAGCAACAAAAAGCAGAATTGAAAAGAAGCCAGCCTCGGTATAGTTAGATAAAAAGGCAAGAATTTCTGGGCTTTCGCTAATATTGGGAACAGACCCCTTTAGAAAATCGAGACCCAGGAAGAGTAATGCAAACCCCACCATAAGTTCACCCCATGATTTGCGGCTGTGCTTTTTACTAAAAACTAAGGGAAAACCAATACCTATAAGAGGTAGAGAAATTGCACTTATTGAAAATTTAAAGCCTAACAGCGAAATTAGCCATGCCGTAAATGTAGTTCCTATGTTTGCCCCCATTACAACGCCTACCGATTGGGTAAGAGATATTAGCCCGGCGTTTACAAAACTTACTAACATAACCGTGGTGGCTGAACTCGATTGAACAACGGTAGTAACCAATAATCCGGTTAGTATTCCTTTAAATCGATTTGAAGTCATGGCGGCAAGAATCGTCCTCATCTTATCACCGGCCACTTTCTGCAACGACTCACTAAGCATTTTCATTCCAAAAAGGAATAGCCCAAGCGAGCCAACCAAAGTTAAAAATTGTAATACGCTGTAGTTCATATTCGTAATTTTATGGGGCGACAAAAATAAAGAATTAAAGTAACTAAACTTTTATTGCTATGTTAACTTAAAGCTAATTATTTAGTCAAGATATTCAACACACACAGACATATTACATTAATAATGTGTGCATTAAGCTATAATTTTGCAAGTATAATTTTTTGGCATATACAGGCTGCAATTGTTTTTTATATAATTACAACTGAACCATTGGCACGCTTATAGAATACCAGCGGCATAATTTATCAAGAAAGTTCTTACTAGTAGTTTAAACGGGCTACTCTTTTACCAATTTTATTAACTTTGTCGCATTATTTTCATAAATTATGGCATTTAAGTTTTTAGCTCGGTTAATACTTCGTAACAGACTGTTTGTTCTCATCTCAATTGGCATTATTACAGCCTTTATGGCGTATGAGACCTCGCAACTAAAATTTAACGTAAAACCCACTCCACTTCTCCCAAAAACCGACAGTTTGCTTATTCAGCAAACTAACTACACAAAACTATTTGGGAAAAGTGAAAACATTATGGTAATTGGTGTAGAAGACAGCACCTTTTTTTGCCCCAGCAACCTAAAATACTGGCAAAAACTAGAGCAAGATCTTTTGGCCATTGATGGCGTTGAGCAGGTTTTTTCCATCTCCGATATTTTTGCTATTAACCGCAATGTGCAAGACCGCGTTTTTGAGTTTGAGCGTATTTTCAATGGAGACATATGTAATACCAATGCAGACTCGCTAAAAAACGTAGCCCTCTCGCTCCCCTTTTACAATAACTTGATATATAATAAGGAGCAAAACGTTTACCTAATGATGCTCACCCTGCAGTACGAAAAGATTAGTACTCCCATAAGGGTGGCATTTATGAATTCAATAATTGAAACCTGCGAGCAATACGAGAAGAACACAGGCAATAAACTCCGCTACTCAGGATTACCCTACATAAGAATTACGGTTGGGGAAATGATTAGGGGCGAAATGTTCCTATTCATCATACTTGCCGTACTTATTACTGCCGTTATTATTTACCTTCTTTTCCGATCGTTTAGAATAACCACTTTTGTTTTGCTTGTAGTGGTTGTGTCGGTTATTTGGGGACTTGGTGCTATGTCGATACTAGGTTTTGAAATAACCCTGCTTACTGCTGTTATTGCTCCGCTAATAATTGTTATTGGAGTACCTAATTGTGTGTACTTGCTCAACAAATATCATAACGAGTATAGCATCCATGGTAACAAGGTAAAAGCGTTACAAAGGGTAATTCAGAAAATTGGAAGCGCCACTTTTCTTACCAACCTTACCACTGCGGCTGGTTTTGGTACATTTATGTTTACAGGCATTGGAATTCTGGTAGAGTTTGGCCTAGTGGCAGCCATTGATATCATGATTGTATTTATTGTCTCACTTCTTCTAATTCCGGCAATTTTTAGCTTTTTACCCCCTCCCGAGCCAAGACATCTTAAACATTTAGAGAATTCGCGGGTAAAAAACGCCATAACACGAGTAATTCTTACTGGGCTTTACCGACGCAAAACAGTATTTACCATAGCAACAATACTTGTGGTTATGGGTATTTTTGGGGTTACCAGGGTAAAAAGTTTGGGTTATATGGTTGATGATATCCCCAAAAACCATTCAGTTTATGTTGATTTAAAATTCTTTGAAAAAAACTTTTCGGGTGTTATGCCCCTTAGCATTATTATCGACACCCAAACGCCACGAGGTATTTTGCAAGCCAAATACCTCCAACAAATTAATAGTTTGCAAAATAAGTTGGCAAAATACCCCGAACTTTCA
>CAZTFJ010000136.1:5733-7642 GCA_964612255.1 uncultured Rikenellaceae bacterium
CTACAACGGAAGTGTAAACCAGTACCGTTTACCCAGCGGACCCGAAAGGAGTTTTATTTTATCGTACTTGCCCAAAAACCTAGGTAACAACGAGCTGCTAAAGCGATTTGCCGATTCTACGGCTAGCGTAACTCAAGTAATGTATAACGTTGCCGACATTGGATCCATACGAATGAAGGAGTTAAAACATCAAATTAAAAATGATGTTGATTCTATATTCGGACCCGATGCCAATAAAGTTGCCATTGTTGGCGGAAGCATTATTGCAGCCAAAGGTAACGACTACCTTGTAAAAAGTTTATTTACAAGCTTGCTTGCCGCCATAGCCATTATCTCTGTGTTTATGATGGTAATGTTCCGCAAGGGTAAAATGGTGCTTCTATCGATACTACCCAACCTAATACCCCTAATATTTACTGCAGCCACTATGGGTTTTCTGGGCATTCCGCTTAAACCCAGCACCGTTATTGTTTTTAGCATTGCTTTTGGTATTTCTGTTGATAACTCAATACATTTCTTATCGAAATACAGGCAAGAGCTCCTGCGAACAAAAAACAACATAAAGGCTTCCGTTTTTTGCGCAATTCGAGAAACAGGCGTAAGCATGATTTACACTTCCATTATCCTTTTCTTTGGATTTGGAATTTTCGTAGCTTCCAGCTTTGGAGGCACCAAATCGCTCGGACTGCTGGTTGCCTTAACACTTCTGGTTGCCCTTTTCAGCAACCTTATACTTCTCCCATCGGTGTTGTTGTCAAAATCAAAACACAACAAATAGTTTTTATGTAATATATCATCCCAAGGTTTTTTAGTTTTTTCATATCTTTACTAAACAGAACAGCATAACACAAAACGATTATAATGTATAGTATCGAAGAGCTTACAAATATTGCAGACAAAGGGATAAGGAACCTCTCCATACCCGATGAGCCCAAAAGGTTATACGAACCCATCCGCTATACCCTGGCCACGGGAGGCAAGCGAATTAGGCCAGTGCTAGTTCTGGCTGCCTGCAATATGTATTCAAACTCCATTGACAAGGCAGTTTACCCAGCTATTGCCATTGAGCTTTTTCACAACTTTACCCTTATTCATGACGATATTATGGATAAGGCACCCATTCGCCGAAATCAACCTACCGTATTTGCCAAATGGGGAGCAGATGCTGCTATCCTATCGGGCGATGCGCTTAACATTCTTGCATACCAGCTGGTTGCCAAAACCGAAAAGGATAGTTTGGCTCAGGTTATCAACATATTTAACACGCTAGCTATTGGCGTTTGCGATGGGCAACAGCTCGATATGGACTTTGAAACTTCACACTATATCACCGAGGAAGAGTATCTTAATATGATTGAGCTAAAAACCTCGGTACTGCTTAAGGGGGCTCTGCAAATTGGTGCAACCATTGGCAATGCCCCTCAGAGTGATATTTTTAAGCTTGGAGAATTTGGGGTTAACCTTGGGCTTGCTTTTCAACTGCAAGACGACTTGCTTGATGCCTACGGTGATTCGAGTACCTTTGGCAAAAAAATTGGCGGCGATATTGTGGCCAACAAAAAAACGTTCCTTACCATTAAAGCGTTCTCATTGGCAAAAGGCAAGTCTTTAGAGCTTCTAAGCAGTTACTTTAAGGCTCAAGGAGTTGACCCATTGGTAAAAGTACAAGAAGTGCTAAAAATTTACGATGAGGTTGGAGTGAAACAGATTACCGAAGATAAAATTAATCAGTACTTCGACAAAGCAATTGCGGCCCTTAATAAGGTAAACGTGAACGAGGAGAAAAAAATGGTGCTTACCTGCTTGGCCGAAAGAATTATGAAACGAGACAGGTAGATACACAATAAGCCATGGTTTCAACTTTACTGAAGCCTGCTGGCAAATGGCTCAACAGGCGATGCCCTCAAAA
>CAZTFJ010000137.1:0-7627 GCA_964612255.1 uncultured Rikenellaceae bacterium
CCAAAATCATCGGGAATAATTTTAATTCGGGTGCTAACCTTCCCTAAAAGTAGAAGAATTACGCTGAAAATTAGTGCGGTTTTTAGTACTCCAAATGCCACGCCCAGCAGCTTGTTGGCCAATCCTAAAAAGGCAAGGTTTATAATGCCCTCGGCAATTTTGCCAATAAAATGCACCGCTACCACAATGGCTGCAAAGGTTATGGCAAAGGCAATAAGCGGGAGAAAGGGGGAGTTGAATGATAGGTGCTCTGTAATGAGCCCGGCTGTAAAATCGGAAAAATGAATGGCTCCCCATATTCCAAGAAGCAGGCTTATCAAACCAGCGGCTTGACCAATAAGTCCCTTTTTGTAACCATTAAAGCCAGCAAAAATAAATATAGCAATAAGAATAATGTCTAAAATACTCATAATGGTATCTGTTTTTGGGTTTATTATGATTTTCTGTTAACTACAAAGTTAGCCATATCTTCCAATGCCTGTCGATATTCCGATTGGGGAAAATCCGTTAGCGCATCAATGGCTTTTTGCTTGTACAAATTCATTTTGCCAATGGTGTAATCAATTCCACCCTGCTGGTTGGCAAAAGTAATAACCTGCTCAACCGCCTTGTTGCTGCGTTTGCTCTTACGTAATAGGGCAAGCATTTGTTTTTGAGTGTTTTTGTCCGATTTTTCCAGGGCGTGTATTAGTGGTAGGGTTAGCTTGTTTTCCTTAATATCGTTGCCTGTTGGTTTGCCCAGAACGCCTTTGGGCTGATAATCGAAAATATCGTCTTTAAGCTGGAAGGCTAGTCCAAGGTTAACACCGTACTCGTGCATTTTGGCAATATTATCGGGGTTGGCTCCGGCCGATACGGCACCATTCACAAGGCACGATGCAATTAGGGTTGCAGTTTTTTTGTGGATAATATCAAAATAAGTTTCCTCGTCGATATTCATCTTTCGAGATCGCTCAATTTGTAGCAGCTCACCCTCGCTCATTTCCTTAACAGCATTGCTCATATGGCGAAGCAGCTCAAACTCGTTGGTGTCAATTGCTAGGAGTAAACCTTTGGATAGGAGAAAGTCGCCAACCAGAACGGCAATTTTAGAGCGCCACAGGGCGTTAATTGAGAAAGAACCGCGACGCTCGTTGGCCTCATCCACCACATCGTCGTGAATTAATGTTGCCGTGTGAAGCAATTCTATCATACCGGCAGCAACAAACGACGATTTGTTTATGTTGCCATTAAGACCCGCCGAAAGGAAAACCAGTAATGGCCTTACCTGCTTGCCTTTTCGCCTGTAAATGTAGTTGGTAATTATGCTAAGTAGCGGTACCTTGCTACTCATTATTTTATGGAAGTAGGGCTCAAAGGCCTTTAACTCTTTCTCAACTGGTTTTTTTATTGTGCTAAGGTTTGGCACCTGAAAAATTGATTTAATTATTGTTGACAAATTAACTACTTTTTTTGTTGACTACAGACGAATGTTCTAAAAAACTGGCTTATTTAATCAGGGCATTACTCAATTTCTTTTCAGAAAAACGGATTAAAAATTTTTCATAAGATAGGAATGATGTTAAATATTCATATATTTGCATCAATTAAATATGTTGTTATGAGCACTGTTAAAGACTTAAGAATTGAGCAGTTAGAGCAAGCCGCCAGCATGCTAAAAGCCATTGCTCATCCCATGAGAATTGCCATTCTTAACTTCTTAGAAGATGGTAAGCGTATGACTGTTACCGAGATTCATGAGAAACTTGAGATTGAGCAATCAACCACTTCGCATCACCTTGGAATATTAAAGGATAAAGGTGTTTTGGCCTCCAAGCGAGAAGGTAAAAATACATACTACTTCCTAAAGAACGATAGCCTTTCGAAAATTATGGACTGCATTAACAAGTGCACCGTATAAAGGCAAAACCCATTTAAAGGCAACTTTAGAACAAATTTAAGTACGAGTTGTTTAAGTTGATGGCTGTGGATTTTTCCTCGGTTTAATAAACAATTTAATTGTAAATGACCAACATTAGGCTTACCAAAGAGTTTTCGTTTGAAATGGCTCATATGCTCGAGGGGTACGATGGCCCATGTAAGAATATACACGGGCATTCTTACAGGCTCTTTGTTACTGTTATAGGTAAGCCCAACCCCAACCCATCCAACCCCAAATTTGGTATGGTTATGGATTTTGGGCAGCTAAAATCTATTGTAAATAGGGTAGTTGTAGATAGGTTCGACCATGTTCTTGTTGTAAAAAGTGACAATAAGATATTGCACAAAAATATTGACAATGTTTTAGGCAAGGTTGAACTGGTAAATTATCAACCAACTTGTGAAAATATGCTGATTCAGCTGGTTGATTTGATATCGGCAGAGCTGCCACCCGAGGTTAGCTTGCATCACTTAAAATTGTACGAAACGGCAACAAGTTTTGCTGAGTGGTTTGCAAGCGACAATAACTAGGCTGTTAAACAACTTTATACTTAAAATCATAAATACAATATACTATGGCCAATAAATGGACTGTGAACGATATACCCTTACAAAACGATAAAGTTTTTATAATTACTGGTGCTAATAGTGGCTTAGGGCTCGAAGCGGCAAAGGTTTTATGCAGTAAAGGGGCCAAAGTAATTATGGCCGTTAGGAGCCTAACCAAAGGGCAAGATGCAATTGCAAGAATTAATGAGGATTACCCCTCGGCTCAAGTTGAGTTGATGAAGCTAGACCTTTCCGATTTGGAGTCGGTTAGTGAATTTGCCAAAGAGTTTAAACAGCGCCACACTCGCCTCGATGTTCTTGTTAACAATGCGGGAGTAATGTGGCCTCCCAAAAGAGAAACTACTAGGCAAGGGTTCGAGTCGCAATTTGGGATAAATCATTTAGGCCATTTTGCGCTCACAGCCTTACTTTTCGATGTGCTGAGCGCAACTCCAAATTCGCGGGTTGTAAATCAGAGCAGCTTGGCACATACCATGCTTTCGTCGCTAAATTTTAACGATTTAAACTGGGAAAAAACTTACAACAAAACCAAAGCATATTCCCAAAGTAAACTTGCGAACTTGCTCTTTACCTATGAGATGCACCGCAAGCTTAAGGCCGTAAAGGCTAATACAAAGGCAGTGGCTTGCCATCCGGGTGTTTCTAGCACTAACCTTTTCAGGTCATCATCGGGTATGGTAAATGGTTTTAGCCAATGGTTTGGGCAAAAGGCTGAGATAGGAGCATTGCCAATGCTTAGGGCTGCAGTTGATAATGATGTTGAGGGAGGGGAGTATTTTGGGCCTAAAGGTTTTATGGGTTTTGCCGGATATCCTGTAAGGGTAAAATCAACCAAAACAGCAAAAAGTAATGAACTTGCCCAAAAGTTATGGTCAGTATCCGAGGAACTTACAGGTATTAAGTTTACCATATAATATAAGTCTTTACATTGTCTACATAATAAAAAAACCGCCATTCTTGGCGGTTTTTTTATTATGTAGCCTTGATAAACTTAGCTATTTCATCTTTTCCTCAAAGTTTTTAATAGCAGTCTGAAAATCGGTTTTTAGCTCTCCAATAACCTCCTTAACAGTTGATATTTTATCGGCCAAATAGGCATTGGCGCCAGCAAAAGCGTAACCATTTTTCATATTCCCTTTGTAGGCATTGTAAAGCGCTGTGATAATGCAGTATGGGCTTTTTGATATATCGCAGGTTTTAATGCAATGGAAAGGGCATTTAATTGGACGCTTTAACCCATCGCGAACTTTGTCGATAAAGCTATTTCTAACAGCACGACCAGGCAGTCCTACTGGGCTTTGAATTATTTCAATATCGTTGGCCGTAGCATTAACGTAGGCGAGTTTAAACTTTTCAGATGCATCGCACTCCTGGGTAGTTACAAATCGGGTACCTAGCTGCACACCACGAGCCCCACGCTGCATAATATTAAAAATATCCTGGCCGTTGTAAATGCCTCCGGCTGCAATAACCGAAATCTCTTGGCCGTAATTTTGCTCAAATACGCTTACTTCACGCACCACATCGGTAACGAGCTCTTCGAGCGAAAATTTTTGGTCGTCGAGCTGGTTGCCTTTAAAGCCAAGGTGACCCCCAGCTTTAGGCCCTTCAACCACAATGGCATCGGGTAGGTAGTTGTATAACGATTTCCATTTCTCGCAAATAATCTTTGCTGCCCTTCCCGATGAAACGATGGGCACCAACTTGGTTATGCTGTCGGGTTGCAAAAATTTTGGCAAATCGAGTGGTAGCCCTGCGCCAGAGAATATGATATCGGCCTTTTCAGAAATAGCAGTCTTTACCAAATCGGCAAAGTTCGACATGGCCACCATGATATTAACCCCAATAATTCCTTTAGTCTTTTCCTTGGCAAGACGAATTTCGGTTTTTAGCCCTTCGATATTTGCCTGAATAAAATCGAGTGCTGGATTTCTATGCACAAGGCTTAGTCCAGCTGCAGAAATAACGCCCACACCGCCTTCGTTGGCTACTGCCGCTGCCAGACCCGATAGGGATATTCCTACGCCCATTCCACCTTGAATAATCGGCACGGGAATGGTTATGCCGCCAATTTTTAGTTCTCTCATCGAATTGTGTTGTAAATTGTAATGGCGTAAAAGTAGGTAAACATTTGTTTGAAAACTTGTTTTTTATCACAATTAAGGTTAATGTGATGTTATTTTTTTACTAGCTTTTAATATCATTTTACTATATTTGTTATTAAACAGCTTGAAACCAGACTTATATAAAGTAATTGTTATGAGTGAGTTTGAAAAAACGGATTACAGAGTATGCCCAGAGTGTGGCGATAAGATTATTGGACGTTCCGATAAAAAATTCTGCTCCGACCAGTGTCGTAATACATACAACAACAAGCTCAATAGCGATGCAACTAATACAGTTCGTAATATCAACAATATCCTGCGGAAAAATAGGCGGGTGCTCGAAAGCCTTAACAAGCAATCGGGGAAAACAATGGTTGCTCGCGAAACGTTGCTAACCAACGGGTTTAACTTTACATACCACACCCATACTTATACTACCAAACGTGGCGATGTTTACCGTTTTTGCTACGAGCAGGGCTATTTATATCTTGACGATAAAAATTTGTACCTGTTGGTTGCCAATAGAGATTCCGAGAGCTAATCGAGTTCACTAAATCCTTCAATGTCAGTAACTCGAATTGGCCTTCCATTGCGAACTCCTACGCCGGTTACTTTGGCTTTAACAACTGTTTTCATATCGGGTAGTCGTACTATCTCTTGATTAAATATCACCCGTAAATGACCCTCTTTGTGCATTGATGATATGATTTGAAACCTATTGCCGCTGGTGAGGGATTGCTTGTAGTCAATTTCAATGCGGTGAACCACTAGGTCCACTCCCTCGGTGTGCAGCTTGGCAAAATCGATGTTGCGCTCAAGCAAAAAGGTGTGGCGAGCATGCTCTAGATAGTTAAGATAAACGGCATTGTTTACAATGCCCTGTAAATCGCACTCGTAATCGCGAACGGTAAGCTCTATGAGGTGTTTTTGAAACATTTTGGTGGATTGAATGATTGAATGATTGAATGAATGGGTGATTGGATGATTGACCCTGCTTGCCAGCAGGCAGGGTGGGTGATTGAATGAATGATTGATTTATTGGGGTGATTGAATTGTGTTAGTATTTGTGGTTTTTGCGAAATTTTTTGCCCTCACGGTAAATTTTGCCCAGATTTTTGTCTTTGCTTCTACGTTCATGAATCGTTGAAGAAAAATGGGCCTGCTCATTTTCTATTTTGTAAAAGTTTTTTAAAGCGTTTTCGTCAATATCACCATTTTTTACGGCATTTAGCACGGCACATCCACTTTCGGCGGTGTGGGTACAGTCCTTAAATTTACAATGCTTTGCCAGTGCATAAATTTTCTCAAAAGTGTTTTCTATACCTTCAGTACTTTCTGTTACGCCAACTTCTCTCATCCCTGGATTGTCAATTAACAGAGCCCCATTTACCATTGGAATAAGCTCCCGATGAGTGGTGATGTGTTTGCCTCTATCAATACTTTCGCTTATGGCGGCAGTTTTCATAAGGTTTTGTCCACTCAAGCTGTTTATAAGTGATGATTTACCCACGCCAGACGATCCGAGTAAGCAGTAGGTTTTCGCTTTAACCATATAGTGCTTCAATTCATCAATACCTTGTTTGGTCTCATTGCTAACGGCAATTGTCGGCACATTTTCGGCTCTGCTCTTTAGCTCGCTTAGCAGTTTTTGTAGGTTCTGATTGTCTGTTAGGTCAATCTTTGTAATTACTATAATGGGCTTAATTTTTGAAGAGTAGCATAGGGTTAAGTAGCGCTCAATCCGATTTAGGTTAAAGTCTCTGTTTATCGATTGCACAATTAGCCCATAATCGATATTTGCAGCTATTATTTGTTTCTCCCCAAACTTCCCAATGGCTTGTCGCTCTAGCTTGGAGTAGCGGGGCAAAATGGCGTGAATAAGTACCTTGCCCTCATCGTAAGCAGAAATGGCAACCCAATCGCCAACCGCCGGTAAATCATTTTTCGATTGAGCAGTAAACCTAAGGTTTCCTAATACCTCAGCGTCAAATTCACCGTCTTGGTTCACAACTTCATAGCGGTCTCTGTGTTCAAGGGTAACTCTGCCAACCATTAGGTTGCATAGCCCTTTCTGCTGTCGGTGTTCCTCAAAGGTGTGGTTATATCCTAGGTCTTCAATCTTCATCAATTTATGGGTTATTTCAGCCTTTTTTTATGATGATATGGGGTTAATATATAGCAATTATTTGCTTCTATATTGCTTTATAATGATATTGTATGCCGAGGTAAAGAAGTACCTTATATCGGTCCAAAGCGGATGCTTAGCGTAAGCGTCGAGATATTTGTGTTCCGAGGCCATAATCTCATCCAAGGTTTTGGGATTATCAACATAAAAGGGAGGAACTAATCCGGGCTTATACTTTATGCGTTTTTGTTGGAGATCGTGTGTGTATAAGCTGTAGTAATGGCGACTTAAAGGGCGAACCCCTACTATTTTAAGTTCGCCCCTTACCAGGTTGATAAGGGATGGCAATTCATCAATCCAGAACTTACGCATAAATCTGCCCACTGTCGATATTCTGAAATCGTCTTTAAATTTACCTCCCTCTTGTAGGCTGTGCTTTTGGTAAACGTATTCCTGCAGATATTCGGCATACGGATGCATAGTGCGCATCTTGTATATTTTTATCTCTTTCCCCCCTTTACCAATCCTACGGAGTTTTATAAGAGGGCCATAGGTTGGCTCAAGGTCGTATGCTGGTTTTTTTATTTTTCGCGATATAACGTATAGGTGACCTCCAATAAACTCTTCGTGTAGCACCTCAAACCCGCATGAATATATTCGGCCAAGTAGCTCGGCGCGCGAAATAACTCGGTTCTCACCCCGGGTTAGGAAAAAGTAGAGCCCTTTGGTGAGGTTAAATTTTGGCATTACACGTTTTATGATATAATCGAAGGTGTAGTAGATGTAATTTAAAACAGGAGGGAATTTTCTGAGAATTCTGCGTTTACGTAGGTCTTTGGTTTCGGCAATACAAACAAAGATACCCGCGTGGGGTAATTTTTCGTTGGCCGATTCAAAAAACTTGTTA
>CAZTFJ010000138.1:0-4356 GCA_964612255.1 uncultured Rikenellaceae bacterium
ATAGCGTAAGTGCTAGCGTGGTAAAAAGAATTGTTCTCATTTTATTCTGATTTTTTGGTTTAGTATAATCCTATCTGTTAGGTACTACTTCTATTTTAGTGGAAAAATCTTAGGATCGTTTGACCGAAGCCCTCCACCTGAATGATTCAGTCGGGCAGGGAAGTTGGAAGGTTGAAGTATGTTAATTCTGTCTTCCGTCTTCCGTCTTCTGTCTTCTGTCTTCCGTCTTCAAACCCAAACCAAAAATTTAAGTTTGCTATAATTTATATAGTTTCCACGAAGTTGGTAGTAGAACCATCTGTTTAAAAACAATATCAACATAAATAACTTACAATTTGGGGCTTGTACCATTTTTCTCCAAAAATTTTGGGCGAGTTAGCAACGCTACCGATGGCACCAAAATAAGGGCACACAGCAAGCATAGCAGCAGCGAGAAGATAATAAGGAACCCAAAAGTTTTAAGCAGCACAATTCCCGAAAAGAAAAGCACGGCAAAACCTATGATTACAGAGAATGCGTTGATGGCAATTCCCCGACCTGTAGTTGTTAGAGTATTAAGAATAGCCACTTTGTAATCGCGGCCCAAGCCCAGCTCGTACTTTAGGCGCCAAAAAAGATGAATAGTGTAATCGACCCCAATACCAATTGCTATGGATGAGATTAGCGAGTTGCCAATATCGAGATGTAGCCCAAACCAGCCCATCAGTCCAAAGTTACAAACCAATGTGAGCAGCAGCGGGATGCTACCCATAAGTCCTGCCGAGAAGGCACGGAAAATTATCCACATAAGAATGGCTATTGCCAGTAGTGCAAATACAAGCGAGTAAACCTGCCCACGCACAATGGAATTGCCCATTTGTTTCTCAATTAAGCATTGCCCGGCAATAACTGTTGCGTAGGGTGTTTGGCTCACTAAATCGCGGATTTTTGCCTCTACCCTATTCAACTCCTTCATGTTGTTGGCAACAAACTGAATACTCATAACCGCTTTGGTATAATCGAAATCAACCAGCTTTTCAAAATCCTCGGGGTCGCCACTCATGCTGTAAAATTCAATGTATTGCGCAATAGCCTGACGGCTATCGGGTATTTTATCGTAAAACTCGCTATCGGGCTCGTTGAGCGAGCGGCTAATAATACGAATAACTGAGGCCAACGATGTGGCGCTCCCCACGCTGGAATCTTGCTTAAGCTCGGTTTCGAACCTATCCATGGTTTGCATCACCTCAGGCTCCATTATATCGCCCTCAAAAAGTATGTTGATATTTTTGGTACCACCAAACTCCTTGTTAGCAATATCGGTTGAAATGCGCAGCGAGTGGTCGCTTGGTAACATCTTCTCAAAATTGATGCTTACCTGCAACCTACTAATACCAATGCCTGCAATAATCATAAAGCTAACAAACACAAACACAACCCTTAAGGGCGACTGGGTTGATACTTTACCCGCCCACGTTAGAAAATGGCTAACAAACGAGGATTTTCCCTCTGTTTTAAAAACCTTGGGTTTACCCTTGGGCATACGTAGCATAACCGCCGGAATAAATAGCAGGCTCAGCGCCAAAGCAAAACCAATGGCTATTGAACTTACAATACCCATTTGCTTGGCCGGCAACATTATATGAGCAACAAGCCCCATAATACCAATTATGGTGGTTAGCGCAGTAAGCACAATGGGTTTTGCTAGCTGAGTAACCGACTCGTTAACTATTTGTGCCATTGTCCAACTAGGATTGCTTGCATTAAGCTCCTGATATCGTGCAATTAGGTGAACGCCATAGTTATTGGCAATGGCAATCATCATGATAGGCACTATTACTGCAATTATGCTTAAATCATAACCCAAGATGGGCATGAGCCCCATGGCCAAAGCAATGGACATAACCACCACTGCAAAGGGCAACAATACGCCCCTCCGCTCTTTAAACGAGAGGTATAGAAATATGAGCATAATTATTAGTCCCAAGGGCATAAGAATGGCCAAATCGCGGATAGCCTTACGCTGAATCTCGTACCTTAAAAATGGCAACCCGTTTATATAAATTGGTTCATCGCCAGGATTTTCAGCCAAGGTAGCATCGATAAACTCAAAAATTTGGTCGTCGGTTACTCCCTCGTTGGCATTTAGAATGATGGAAGTGTACCTAAAATCGTCGGAAACCATAAGCTTGTATGCCAACGGATTTTCCTTTAATTCCTGCCGGAGTTGCTCACGTTCCTCATCATTTTGGGGCAAATAGCGCACTGCAGGGTCAACCATCATAGCACCATCCTCACCCCTAATATACTTGGTTTCAAATAGCGATAGCACATCATCAACCAGCTCGGAATACTTTAGCGTTGCGTTAATAGCCTCGACCCTTTGCAGCGTTTTATCCGAGAGCACATCATCGGCCTCAAAAATTAGCAGGATGGGGTCGTACTTACCAAAAATTTGCTCCAGCTTATCGTTGTTCAGCTTAGCCTCAATATCATCGGGCAGGTAAGCCATTAAATCGGGATTAATGCGCGCTTTGGTAAGCGGCAAAACCATTAGCAGCGTCACAATAATTGGCACAACAATTAGCCAACGCCAGTATCGAGTTATAAATGTGTTCGTGTTCATATTATTGGAATTATGTTTAGACTTTTTGGTTGATTGGTTGGTTGAATGATTGACTGATTGATTGATTGACTGATTGATTGGTTAATTGACCTGACAGCGTGTGAAGCACCTGTCAGCGTCTTAAGTAATTGATTGACTCTTGACTTCCAAACTTTTTATTCTAAACGCTGACAGGTGCTTCGCACGCTGTCAGGTTTAGCTATAAACTTCCAACTTTAGGCATTCTAGACACTTTAGGCACTCTAGGCACTTTAGGCACTCAAGAGCACTTCCCTCTTAAAATCCTACCTCAAGCCCAACAAACACTCCATTCATAACCTTTCCCGCCATATTGTATATAGATTGGTCGGGGCCAAGCATATAGCTACAGCCAATATTTGCTGCCACGGCATCGGTAACGCTCCACTTTAACTTACCCCTAAACAATTGCTCTTCGGTAGTAATATTATAGGCACCAGCAAGTTCAACATTCAGCTGCTCGTAAAAAAACGACCTGTTGAGCGAGAGAAAAAGCATATGGTTGGTTTGCTCCTGCTGATTAAAGATTCGCCGGTTGTACATCATCGATTCGTACTGGGCCATTTCAGAAGCATACTGCATCATAGCATCAGGTGTAAAGCCTGTTAGGGTTGGCTCGGTTAGTTCAGAAAAATCGAAAGTATACTTACCTACATATTGAAAAATTGCCGTGATTTCAAAAAAACTACGCTCAATACCAACAACATAAGAGAAATCGGGATTTGGAGTTTGCATCTGCTGCTGGTAATCGTCTGTTAAACTGAGAGCACCCTCACCCCGCACAATCCATGATTTTATGGGAATAGCAAAATCGGCTCCAATGGTGTGCATAAAGTATGGGGTTGGACTAAACTCTACCCCAAGCGGATTAAAAGAAAAGTTGGTTAGCGAAAATCCGTAGAATGGGTTATAACCAACAAAATACGAGAGCGATGCGCCCATAAACGACTCCTCAAGGTTAGCCCTTATGGCCAGCGCACCCTTATCGAATTGCAAAGTGGGGTATTCCAAGCTAGCAAAAGTGGCAGGCTGATCGGTTTGAAACAGGTCGTACCGATAAACCGATGGCCGATAGAATGGAATGGCAATTAGCTCAATATCGAAAGTATGCGTTGGGCGCAAACGTGCCCTAAGCATAAAGTTCGATAGCTTCTGGTCGTCGGGCTCGGGGGTAAGAAAAAAGTAGTCGTTAGGCGTAATGTTGTTTGTAGGATTAAAACCATCGGTACGCCCCCAGGTCACGATTTGATTACCTAGAAACAAATCAACATTATCGCCCTTATAACCACCATAAGCCTCTTTAAGTTGCAGCTGCAGCTCACGCGCTCCAAAGAAAACGCCCTCGCGCACACGCATATCGGCCACCAAAAAGGCTTTGTTCTTCTCGAGCGAAGCTTTTAGTGAGAACTCGCCAAAGGCGTTGGTGTAATCGTACACATCGCCAGCACCATAGGCCACTCCCCTAACAAATCCGCTGAACTTAAGCGAAGCTTTATCGTCGCCAGATGTTGACTCGGAGGTTAAATCATCGAATATGCTTTGACTATACGAGTTAAGCGAAGCAAAGGCAATAACCAATATTGGTAACAGAAACTTTTTCATAGTTTTAAAAATTAGCACAAAAGTTAAACATATCCCAAAATTAGCGCACCATAGGAGTTATAACGGTTTTTAATTTAAAAGTTGAACCGCAGCTTGTGGTTGGAGTTTTTAAAGTTGAACTGGGAGGATTG
>CAZTFJ010000138.1:4456-7621 GCA_964612255.1 uncultured Rikenellaceae bacterium
GAATTACGGAACTGCTGCGGAGTAAGCCCAGTAAGACGCTTAAAAACGGTAAAAAATGACGACTTGCTGCTAAAGCCACACTCATACCCAATGGCCTCGATAGAGTATAAATTTCTTGTATCCTTAAGCATAGTTTTAACCTCGGCCACGCGATACTCGTTAACAAACTGAAAGAAATTTTTGCCAATATCCATATTCAGCACCTCGGTAATTTGGTACTTTGGATATCCCAGCACAGCAGAAATCATATCCATACTTAGCTCTGGATTGAGGTACGGCTTCTCTTTTTGGAAGTAGCCCTCGAGGCTTTGCCTAATTTTGGCCTTACGTGCTGGTGTTAGTAGCGATTGGCTATAGCGTTGTGGCTTGCCATTCTCGGGTTCAATATCAGCAAAAATAACCTGCTGCTGCAAACCGTAAAAACCAAAAATGTAAACCATTAGCAGCATAGCCGAGTAGTTGTATATGGGTGACAAGGGTACTCCAATATCAACAAAAACCGAAGTTATGGCTATAGCAATAGCAGCAAAGCAGAAGGTGTTATAGAAAAACACTACAAATAACAGCCACCCCACCCGCTTATTGCTCTCAATATTAGAGTACTCGTTAACAATCCGTTTCCGGTGCCTGTATAGGGTAATAGCTGTGCTGTAGTTATAAATTGCCCAAGAAAGGATTGAAGCCAGCGAGAATATAATACGAAACCAGAAGTTGGAATCCTGTACAAGAAAACCCTGCATTAGGTGAGGAACATGCAGAAAGTAGGAGAAAGACTCGAAAAATACGAATGGCACAAGGTGAAGTAGCTGTAGATATTTTAGCCTGAATTTTGAGTCGATAAGCGACTGGACGTAGAGATAGAACGCCGGGTTAAAGAGCAAAAACGAGCTCGAGAGCAACGGGTAATCAAAAATGGAGTAATCGATAGCACAGGTTAAAAACTCGATGGCCAGTAACGATAGCCAAGCGGTTAGCAGCTTATCGGATACGCTACGATTGCGCTTGCCAAGCATAATAATTGCGGCAAAAAGCCCCTGCGAAAAACCTACCCATGCAATTGCTTCCATATAATTATAGTTGATTTTAAATATCGTTATACGATTTACGAATAGCCAGCCCAATAGCCTTTGCCAGCAATGGTGGAACTGCATTACCTAGCTGCACCAGCTGCTTGTTTTTGGGTCCCTCAAAAATAAAATCGTCGGGGAACGACTGCAGGCGCGCCATTTCGCGAGCAGTAAGAACCCTCGGCAGCTTTGGGTGCACATTCACTCCGCCATGGTTTTCCTTTATGGTGCATGATGGCTCGTCCCAGGCGCACTTTTTCCAAGCATCGGAGTAGCCCTTGTACAGGCTTTTACCTGCTTCGAGTGCAAGCATGCGCTCTACCATATCGGGTCTGTGCTTGGTAGCCACATGGTTAAAAGTGGGATCGTCGAGCTTATCCATTAAATCGGCAATGGCCTCGCCAGTTGTAACATAGTGGCTAGGTTGTAAAAATGGTTTTGGATGAAAGTTCTCTTTACCAATGCGATTGCCAATAAATATTACCCGGTCGCGCTTTTGCGGAACGCTATAGTCGGCTGCTCGCAGAACGGTTACATTAATGGCGTAACCTGCCTGCTCAAAATCGTTCAGAATCATCTGCTCCACCTTTCCACCCAGCATCGACCTAAGTCCCACCACATTCTCGCACACCACAAAATCGGGTTGCAAATTTTTAACAATATCAAGCAGCTCCTTGTAAAGCGAGTTTCGGGGATCGTCAACTATTCTATTGCCAGCCAAGCTAAATCCCTGACAAGGAAAACCTCCCGCCACAACGTTTAACCTACGACCATTTAGCTCACTATTAACCGTTTTGTAGAACTCACTCTTCTTGCCGTCGCACTTAATATCGCCCTCAATAAATGGATGTGAAAAATTACGGCGATAGGTTTTGCCCGCCTCTGGAAACCAGTCGAGACCGCAAATGCCTTTTAAGCCAGCCATTTCGAATCCCTTGGTAATACCACCGGCACCCGAGAACAGATCGACAAACGTAAGGTCACTCTTTGTGGGCTCTGCCCACACATCATCAATATCAACCCAGCGAACCTCATCGGAGCTGTTGGTTCCTCTGTATCCTGCTGATATTCTTTTTGCTTGATTATGATGATCTTTCACCTTGCCCTCCAAATCGAAGTGTTGGGGTTGCTGTGACGATAGGTTGATAAACTCCTCAAGAGCATCAACGGGAATTCGGTAAACTCCGCCAACCTTAACTGACTTGAGCTTGCCACTGGCGATATGACGGCGCACCGTTTTTTGCGAAAGGCTAAGCATTTGGGCTACTTCTACTATGGTGTGAAACTTATTACTCATTGAGTTAATGTCTAAATTTGTCCACTATGCATGACAAATGTAACTATTTTTACACCGCCACAAAACGCGATGTAAGGCTTCCATCGCGATTTTCAATTATAAAAATGATATCAGATTTTACATTGCTGCAATTAATAAACTGTGCATCTTCGGATATTCTACCAGCGTATTCCGTAAAGGCTTTCTCCTTAAAATCCCACCTACAACGCAATTTTAAAGTATTACGAGTGGATATAAAGGAATGATGTACTATAAATATTCTATTCTGCCTACAATTCCTAACCCCGGTGCTTTGGTGAGTATAAAAAAAATTCACCAGCTGCTCAGGATGTCTAAATACTGTTGACATCACGCTACGAAATTGCTTGGGCACCTTGGTACTCTTTATATCAAAACGTAACCCTGGGTTGCTATTAAATTCAATATCGTATGTTTGATCCCTTGGGTTTGGATTAGGCTCTACATTACCATTGAGTGTAAAAATGTGCTCATCGCACCTAGCGCATTGCCACAAAAACCAACGATGCATAAAATATTGCTGCTTGACATCAGGTAGGTTTTGAATCTTGTGACACAAATCGGCATAGCTTTGGATGCTGAACAAATTTAAAAGCTTATCAGTATTATCATTCTGCACCGCTCCCCAAGTAAGGGGAATTTCTGTTGATATTTTTTTCAACTCAATTTTTAGGCTTTGAAACTGATTGCTATTCATTGGCAACACCATATGATTAAGGTAAATATACAAAAAAGGCGGGAAAACCCGCCTTTTAACAATCAATCTATTAACCTACCCCACGC
>CAZTFJ010000139.1:0-2392 GCA_964612255.1 uncultured Rikenellaceae bacterium
AACATCTCCAGCTTTGGTTTTGGCCTTAAATGTAAAATTAAACCTACGCAAAATACCTTTTACACATCGACGAACCTTCTCCTGAAATGCTGTACGATACTCGGAAAGTATGAGGTCGAAAAAATTGCTATTTTTAAATTCATCATTATCAAAACCAAAAATTTTAAGCAACTTGCTGTTTGCAAAGGTTACTTTTTCGTCCTGATAAATCATTATTCCTGTAAGCGTACTATCGAGCAGAGCCTTAAAGCCATTTTCAGTTGCATTCACCAGCTTTTCGCGCTTGGCAATTCGAAGTTCAATAGTTCTTAACAGCTCATCGTAATCGAATGGTTTGGTAATGTAATCGTCGGCTCCCATTTGCATGCCCACCCTAATATCCTCCTTTTCGGTTTTAGCCGAAAGGTAAATAAAGGGAATGAAGCAGGTTGCCGCATTTTGCGAAAGGATAGAGTAAACCTCGTAGCCATTCATACGTGGCATGGCAATATCGCAAAGAATAAGGTCGGGGATATGCTCCAGCGCTTTTTCAACACCATCGAGCCCGTTTTGAGCGAGCAGCACCTCAAAACCTTCTTCCTGAAGAAAAATAGAAGTTGATTCTCTGAGAACCATATCGTCCTCAATAATCAGAATACGTTTTGAGTTCATAATAAAACTAGTTTTGTGTTATAGCTCTTTTATGGGCCTATAAGGCAACCACACTTTTACTTCGGTACCAACGCCCTGCTCACTTTTAACCTCCATTGAACCACCGTGAGTATCGACACATTGTTTCACTATTGTCATACCTAAGCCTGTACCCGAAAAACTCTCGCTATTGGTAGCCCGGTAAAATGGTTCAAATATCTTGTTAAGGTCATTTTGGGGAATTCCTACGCCAAAGTCGTGTACGTAAAACTCAATAAAACGTTTCGATTTTTTTATTGCGAACTCTACCTGTTTTGCGTTGGGGGAATACTTAATTGCATTCGATAAGATGTTGATTAGAATGTGCCGAAGCAGAACCTTATCGAGCAGCACATTGGAAAAATCGTTCTCAACGTTTAGGCTAACCCTATTGGTTGCATTTAGCGTGAGGTGCGACTCCTCAACCATTTGCTTGGCAAACTCGTTAAGATTAATTGTTTCGGGGCGGAAAGTGAATCGACCAGTTTGTTCCTTACCAATGAGCGATACGTTTTCGAGCATACCTGTCATCATATTCACCGACTCAAAAATACGCTTGAAACTCAAATCCTTTTTGCTTTCGTCCCACTTATGATGATATCGCTGAAGCAGCTGCGAATTTGAGTATATACTAGCCAGAGGTGTTCGAAACTCATGCGATACGGTAGAAACAAATCGAGATTTGAGCTCGCTAAGCTCTTTCTCCTTTTCGAGCGAACGAGCCATTGCCTCTTCGGCTAGCTTTTGAGTGGTAACATCTCTTACAAAACAGGCTAGCATATTTCCCTTTTCAACAGAGATAACAAATACAGTGAGCTGTAAATAGCGAGGCTGCCCATCAATTAGGAGCGTAAGTTCATGTATTGCATTAGTCTTAAACTGGCTAGAATATCCTGTTTTAAGTATATCCTCCGCAATTTGCTTAATGAAATCAGCTGGTTTAGCATTTTTATTGGAAGCGGGTATTGCTGTGTGAAAATCCCATATTGGATTGCCAAGCGTTTCAGACGATTGAATTTTTGTGATGTTCTCCATTGCGTTGTTCCACGCCACCACGTGGCCATTCTCGTTGGTAATCATAATACCATCGGGAGCCTGCTCAATCATCCTCCTAAGTTTCATCTCGCTATCGCGCAATGCCTCCTCGGCCATTTTTAGCTCGGTAATATCATCCTTTATGGCAATAAAGTTTATTATTTTACCATCGCTATTCTTTACAGCCGAGATGGATGCCGTTTCCCAATAAAGTTCCCCATTCTTTTTTTTGTTTACTAGCTGACCTTTCCAATGCTCTCCTGCCCAAATTGTTCGCCACAGGTTTTTAAAAAAATCTTTACTGTGAAAACCAGAATTCAAAATTCGGGGGTTTTGGCCAATAGCCTCTTGGTATGAATAACCAGTAATTTGGCTAAACTTGGGGTTAACATATTCAATTATTCCCTTTGTATTTGTTATTACAACCGATGCAGAGCTTTGCTCAACTGCCTTAGAAAGTTTAGAAATCATATCGGCATCGGCCCTTCGCTGAACCATTCCCCATACCGATGTCATTAGTAGTTTAAGCTGATTTAAATCGGTTTCGGTATAATCCTCATCCTTACCGGCTACGCCAACTATGGCCACAGTACCCAGGCTGGTTTGTATTGGTATTGCAACAAATCGTTTAAGCAAGCTGTAAGTAAATGGTAACACGTCAACAGACAATGAGAAATCGTCGATACTA
>CAZTFJ010000139.1:2410-7599 GCA_964612255.1 uncultured Rikenellaceae bacterium
TTTACGAGTTATAGACTTTGGTAAATTTGAGTAGAGGTTGGGGGCATCACGATGCTGCGACCACGATTTTAGCACAAACTCGTCGGTAGAGTTAGAGTTGGAGTATATGTATCCCACCTTGCTCCCCGTAAGGAACAATGCCTCATCTAAAGCCACCCCAAGGAGTTCATTGGTACTATCAACCTTTTGCTCAAAAATGCGAACTATGGATTTAAACCTATCGGCATTCTTTTGCACCTCCTCCTCTGCTTTTTTTCTATCTGTAATATCAGTAATTACGCCTATTATTCCCATGGCATTTCCTTTGGGGCTTATCAAGGGTGCCTTATCGAATATAACCGACCTAATTGCTCCATCGGAACGGATGGCGATACTCTCGTAGCTATACTTTTTTACATTTTTGAGCAATTCCAAATCATTGGCCTGATACATTTGGGCAATCTCTTTGGGAGCCAAATCGAATGCCGTTTTGCCAATAATGTCGCTGCTGGGATATCCCATAAAATCCTCAAAAGCCTTATTACATCCAATATACCGGCCATTTGCCGCCTTGTAAAAAACAGGGTTAGGCATGGTTTGCATTAAAGTTTCCTGAAAATCTTTTTGCTCCTTTATTTGCTGCTCGCTGTTTTTCCTCTCGGTTATATCGGTAAATGTTGCGTAAACCCTAAAAGGTTTTTCACTACCCTCCTCGAACTCAGGAATTGCATTTACCAGAATCCACCTGTATGTTTTGCTAATGGGTTGAAACACTCCCATAACCTGTCCCGTAACGGGCTTAGCTGTTCTGAGCGCCACCATTGAGGGGTGCAAATCGCCCTGTAACGCCTCACCTTGCTCGTTAACAGCTCGCCATTCGGGATTATACGACGTGCGCCCCTGAAGCTGACTTAAGGATAGTCCAAGTATTTTTTGTGCCGATTTATTCGCTGATAAGATATTCCCCTCCTGATCATGGTAAACCACACCCTGCTCCATAGTTTCAAAAAGCATACGGTACTTGTACTCACTCTCTCTTAAAGCAGTTTGTACTTTTCTTCGCTCGGTAATATTATCCATCATCTCAACAACTGCCTCTACCTCACCCTTATCGTTGAAAATTGGAGTAGAAACTATTCGAAACAACATTTTGCCCTGTGGGGTTATAACCTCCCTCTCGGTTTCAAAGGTTTTGCCACTTGCAAATGTTTGCTGTACGGGACATTCCTTGCAGGGAATAGGATTGCTTTGCATACCAAGCGAGCAGTAACAGAATGGATTCTGATTAAAATTTACATCAGGGAACCATTGGTTTACTCTAGGATTTACTTGCAACACCTGAAAATTGGGATTAATTAAAGCAACCCCAACCGACAAGTTATTGAACAAGGTTTGAAACTTCTCTTCACTGGCCTTAAGGGCTAGCTCTGGTAGCTTTCGGTTGGTGATGTCTGTCATGGTTCCCCTTAACCGCCAAGGTTTACCCTCTCTCATCTCAACCATTACCTCTTCTCTAAGCCATACCACATCGCCATTTGCGGTGATAAATCGATACTCCATTTCATGGTCTAATCCCTTACCAGTTGCTGTTTCGCAAACACTAACCACAGTATCTTTTTCGTCGGGGTGGATGTGATTTACCCAGAACTCGTAATTCACCCATTCGCTAGGCGAAAACCCAAGGAAAGCCTTTACCTGTGGCGATAAGTAAATCCATTGATTAGCCAGCGGATCGAATTCCCAGAAAATGGTTTTAGTTGTTTCAATTAGCTTTCTGTATCGCTGCTCGCTAATTTTGAGCTCTCTCTCGGCCTTCAACTTATCTGTAATATCATAAATAAAGGAGTACAGATAGGTTTTGTCCTGAAAACTAATTGGCCCGCTAAAAACCTCCACATCACGTATGGTGCCATCTTTAAGCTTATGCTTAAAAACGAAGGATCTTTGCTTATCAGATTTAGCGCTATCCATATTTCGCTTTATCTCTTCTGATGACATTACGTTGATATCGCCAATGCTCATTGTTTTCATTTGCACTCTACTCCACCCGTAATACTCTTCTGCTGCGGGATTTGCATCGACCAACATACCTGTTTGGGGATCAACAACTAGCATTACAGCATGGCTGTTCTCAAACAGGTTACGATATCGCTCCTCGCTCTGCGCAAGGTTAAACTCCATCTGCTTTTTTTGAGTGATATCGTTGATTATTACGGCAAACTTATCGTTAGCAGGCGAATAGGCAAACACATGATAATACCGATTTAAGGGTTTTGAGTACTCCTCAAAATCGGTTGGTTGGCCTGTTGTTGCCACCTCGCCAAATCTATCAATCCAAAACTGCTCAACATCTGGAATAACCTGCCGAACGGTTTTATTCATGAGTTTACTCCGCGATAGACCTGTAATTTGCTCGTAGCTGCTATTTACATCTAAGAACCGATAATCGACAACCTTTCCGCTCTCATCTTTTACTACTTCATGCAACGCAAGGCCCTGAGGCATTTGAGTAACAAGTAACCTATGCTTTTGCTCACTTTCTGCCGTTGCTTGCTGAGAGCGGATTAAATCGGTAATGTTACGCGAAGCCAACACCATATGCGAAACATCGCCTTGCTCATCAACAATTGGCGAAATAATAACATCAAGATAAACCACTTCACCATTATCGGCCTTATGCTGATTTACGTAATTACTAGGTATTCCTGACGTAAAGCCTTTCAATAGTTCACACTTTCCGCTAGCTAATCCACAAGGGCAATACTTACCATTAAGCAATTCGAAACATTTCTCACCAACAGCTTGACTTCGAGTTAATTTATTGTTGTTCAGAAACGTGCTATTCACATCAACCACTGTGTTGTGGGTGTCAATAATCACAATATCTTCATGTAAGCCCTGTAAAATTGACCTATAATACTTTTCTCTGGCCTTTAACTCTTTATTGGCTCTACGTTTGGTTAAGAACAAAGATATTTGGTGAGCAATGGCCGCCATAAGGTCTTTCTCCTCTTTCAAAAGACTGATCTTGCAAACCTCGGGATTGGGACATGAAACGCTTAGATGACCAACCTCTTTACCCGATATGAATATTTTTTCTGTAATCTTTGTATCATTAGGCGAAAAATTAGCTGTTGATTTTTCTACTTCTCCCACCATCAGCCGTAAGCCTACCAATTCGGGTTGTTGAAATGACAATTGAACAATAGACAAAGTTTTGCCAACTAGCTCATCCTCAGAAATACTATCATCGTCGGTTAGAGCCGATACCTTAAGCAGGGCATTTAACTCCTTAACTCTTTCCTGCAAATCGTCCTGTAACTTTGTTTCTTTGGATATATTTGTAACTGCACACCTCACGAGATACTGCTCGCCTCTAGTAAAACGATTACTTTCAACTATGGTAGTAACCATTTCATTGTCCTGCATTAGCCCCAGCTGAACAGTGCCAGAAATACCCGTTTTTAAGAGTTTCTGCTTATGAAAATAAAAATCGTTCTGATACTGGGGAGCAATAAACTGAGTAACATTAAGCCCCTTTAGTTTACTCACGGGCACCCCAACCATTAGCGCAAAGGCATTATTGGCCGATTGTATAACGGAACCTTCGTTAAAACCAGCATAGACAATGGGAGAGTTATCGAACAAATCGACAAAATGCTGTTTCGACTCAGTCAACTCCTCCTGTATCCTTATAAGTTCCTGATTTTGAAACACCAACTCTTGGTGATAAATATTTACCTCTTCAAGCAAATCTTCGAGAGTTTGTTTGTTAGGAACGTTCCCCTTTCCGGGCTGCTTACTGAGTATCTCCTCAATTTTTTTACTCAAATTATCGTGCTGTGAATCGCTATGCCCCATATGTCAATAATTATTAAATTACTCCTAGTTGGTTACAACAAGGCTTATTTACTCCAATATGCCCCAACCCAAAAGTTAAACCCTAATCACTATATTTGTCACACAAATAAACCAAACAAAATCAGCTTTTAAAAGCATAAAAAAGTGTAGCCACTAAATATAGGCATATCAAGCAACAACATCAATAGGCGTTTTCACGTATTTCGGGTATGAAAAATAAGAACAAGTTAGAGCTGCTGTGCCCAGCAAAAAATGCTGAAACGGGTATTGCTGCCATAAACCATGGCGCCGATGCCATTTACATAGGCTACAAAAGCTTTGGCGCACGCGAAGCCGCTGGTAACTCTATAGCCGATATTGAAAGGCTTATTGAGTATGCACATCTTTTTCACGCTCGGGTTTACATCACGCTTAACACCATTCTATACAACAATGAGCTCGACAAGGTGGAAAGGCTTATTCACCAGCTCTACAATATAGGTGCCGATGCAATTATAATACAGGATATGGGAATAATGGAAATGAACCTCCCCCCCATTCCCATTCACGCCAGCACCCAAACCAACAACGTTACACCCGAAAAGGTAAGGTTTTTACAAGACATTGGTATACAACGAGTAATATTGGCTCGCGAGCTAAGTTTAGCTGAAATTTCGACAATACGACAGCATAGTTCAGTTGAACTAGAGGCATTTATTCACGGTGCGCTTTGCGTTAGCTACAGCGGCCAATGCTATATGAGCTACGCCATGACCCAACGAAGCGCAAACCGAGGCGAATGCGCCCAACCCTGTAGGCTTAAGTACAGCCTTGTTGACACTCAGGGCAATACCCTTGTGCAAAATAAGCACCTATTGTCGCTTAAAGATTTTAACCAAACCGAAAATATTGGCAGCCTTATTGACGCGGGTATTACATCGCTAAAAATTGAAGGAAGGCTTAAGGATATTAGCTACGTTAAAAACATTACTGCCCATTATCGCCAAATCATTGATGCAGCGCTGGAACAACGAACAGATCTAAAGAAATCATCATCGGGAAAATGTGTGTATAATTTCATTCCCGACCCCGAGCGTACATTTAACCGGGGATACACCAACTACTTTACCCACGGCCGAGCAAAAAACATGGCCTCAATTAACACCCCAAAATCGATAGGAAAACTTGTGGGCAAGGTGACGCAGAACTATAAAGATTATCTCTCTGCCGATATGTATAATCCAATCCACAACAACGATGGCTTGTGTTATTTCGATAAGGATAATAGAGCCATTGGGTTTAAGGTGAACAAGGTAGATAGCAATAAGATTTACCCAAATCAGCCATTACAGATTAAGCCTAACACTGAA
>CAZTFJ010000140.1:0-1634 GCA_964612255.1 uncultured Rikenellaceae bacterium
TAAAGTTGCTGCTTGGGGCGTTATTGGCGGTGCTACTCTGCTTGGCTGGGGTGGCGATACTGAACTTCCTTCTCAAGGGTTTGATTTGAATACTATGACTTTTTCTGCTGAAAATGTTCAGCTTTCTAATGGTGAATTCAAATTCAGATATTCTGGTGGATGGAAAATAGAACTTGATACTTTACTTGATGTTGGAGATGGAAATATTGGCGTAAAAGTAAATACTAATTTTGGTGGAACTGTTGATGCTCTTGTACCTGGTGGAGATAATATTACTAACGAAACACCTGGTTACTACACTGTAACTGTTAATTGGTCTCTAGACGAAGGTACTTCTGCCTCGTTAACAAAAACTGCTGATTACACTCCTCCTGCTTACCCAGAAGCAATGTATATTTCAGGTGATGGCTCAGCATATGGTTGGGCAGAACCAGGTACCGACGAAAATGCAATTATGCATAAAGTAGCTGGTGGAGGTGACAATGTTGGCATTTTCTGGAAAATTTGTCATCTTGAAGCAAATACTGGGTTTAAGCTTGCCGCAACTGGCTGGGGAGATCCTAATCTAGGTTTTGCAGGTGTTGATGAATTCGATACTGAAGGTCTTGAGGTTACTGATGCTGATGGCAATATGCAAGTTGCTGAAAGTGGAATGGTAATTATCGTTCTTGATCTTCGTAATGACATGAAGAAAATCTCAATTAAACCTGCAGAAGTATATGGTATTGGTGATGCATTTGGTGGCTATGATACTGCTGTTGAAGCAAATAAATTTGCTGTAGATAATACTGCAAAAACCCTTACCTCTCCTGCTCTACCTGCAGCTGGGGACATTCGTATGTATGCTTCTCACTCTTGGATTAACGACTGGTGGAACGCAGAATTCAACGTATATGACGGCGTAATTGAATATCGCAACGATGGTGGCGACCAAGCAGCTGTTCCTGGAACTGCTGGACAGGTTATAACCTTAAACTTTGATGACAATACCGGCTCAATTCAATAACTTAAGGGACTTTAAAAAAAGGCGCAGAAATGCGCCTTTTTTTTCATATACTTTTAACAATAGCCCTACCTACACATACACATTGCAATGAAAAGAATATTTTTATTTATACTTTCAATTGGCATAGCCATAAGTGCTTTCACCCAGATCACAACCTCACCCAATCTGCCAACCGCATCCGACGAGGTGGTTATTACTTTTGATGCAAGTAGTAGCGACCTAGCCGGATACACAGGCGACGTTTACGCCCATACAGGGGTGCGAATTGCAGGGAGTACTACTTGGAAGTATGTTATTGGTTCATGGGGTAACAACTCTACACAGCCAAAACTCACAAGAATTTCAGCAAACACTTACACGCTCAACATATCACCAAGTGTACGCGAGTTTTACAGTGTACCCGATGCTGAACAAATTGTGCAAATATGTTTCGTTTTTAGGGCAAGTAGTGGTTCGCCACAAACAGAAGATTTGTTTGTTGATGTTGTTGAAGATGGCCTTACTGTTAAGGTAAATTCACCCAGTAACGACAAACCATTTTACTCAATTGGAGACTACATAAATATCAACATACAATCAAATAATTCAACAAATCAGTCGTTTTTTGAGCTTCGTTATTTTTTGATTT
>CAZTFJ010000140.1:1656-7591 GCA_964612255.1 uncultured Rikenellaceae bacterium
GCTTGTTTATCAACAATCAGCTCATTCAAACATCTCAAAGCAACGAAATAAGCCATACACATACGGCAACCAACTACGGGCTGCAATGGGTAAAAGCAATAGCAACAGATGGGACAGATGAGGTGGCCGATTCTGCCTATTTCTTTATTCGTGGCGATGTGCCGGTGGCCAATTTACCAGAGGGGATTTCTCCCGGCCTAAATATAACTGGTGATGATGAGGTTACTCTAGTGCTTCACGATCCCGCAGCCCAAAAGGAGTTTGTTTTTGCCATTGGCGATTTTAGCAACTGGCTTATTGACGAAACTTACCTTATGAACCGAACATCCGATGGCAAGCACTACTGGTTAACCATTTCTGATTTAGAACCTACAAAAGAATACATATACCAGTACTGGATTGATGGTGAAATTAAACTAGCAGACCCATACACTGAGAAAGTAATCGATCCTTGGAACGACAAATATATCAGCAGCACTACATATCCAAACTTAATAGCATATCCCGATGGTAAAACTACTGGCATTGCTTCAGTTTTTCAAATATCAGAAAATGAATACCAATGGGAAACAACTAATTTTACCGCACCTCCCAAAGACGAGCTAATTATTTACGAGCTGCATATCCGCGATTTTGTTGATGACGATTACATTATGTCTGTTATTGATAAGCTCGATTACCTCGAAACCCTTGGCGTAAACGCCATTGAGCTAATGCCCATTAACGAGTTTGAGGGCAACGACAGCTGGGGCTATAACCCAAGTTTTTACTTTGCCACCGATAAGGCCTACGGTACCAAAAACAACTACAAAAAATTTATTGACGAGTGCCATAAACGTGGAATGGCAGTTATAATCGATTTGGTATTCAACCACTCATTTGGCCAATCGCCGCTCGTTCAAATGTATTTCGATGCTGACGCAGGAGATTATGGACAACCCACAGCCGATAATCCATGGTATAACCAAACCTGTCCGCATGAACCTTGGTGCTGGGGTTACGATTTTAATCACCAAAGTCAATATACCATCGATTTTGTGAATAGGGTAAACAAATTTTGGCTTACCGAATTTAAAGTAGACGGTTTTAGGTTCGATTTCACCAAAGGTTTTACGAATAACCAAACAGGCAACCAAGGCTCCGATTACGATTCGCAGCGCATTGGCATTTTAAAAAGTTATGCCGATTATATCTGGGATGTGAACTCAAATGCATACGTTATCCTAGAGCACTTTGCCGATAACACCGAAGAACGTGAACTAGCCGATTACAAGGCTAGCGAAGGAAAAGGAATGCTAATTTGGGGCAATATGAATCACGCTTATAACGAGGCCAGTATGGGCTGGTTATCTAACTCAAATTTTAGTGGAGTGTCATACAAAACACGTGGATGGAATTATCCTCATTTAGTTGGATATATGGAAAGTCACGACGAGGAAAGGATGATGTACAAAAACCTAACTTATGGTAATAGCGCCAATCAGTATCATGATGTTAAAACTTTAGGTGTAGGTATTACAAGACAAAAACTAGCCGGTGTTTTCTTTTTCACAATCCCAGGCCCCAAAATGATATGGCAATTTGGCGAGCTAGGTTACGAAGTTTCAATTGATCAAAACGGCAGAACTGGAAGGAAACCCGTTCGATGGGAATATTTTGATGATGGAGGTAGGAGAAGCCTATACAGCACTTGGGCTGAGCTAATTGCCCTTAGAAAAGATTTCCCTGCTTTTACCACGGATAATTTCTCAACTTCACTTTCGGGAGCAGGGAAAAGGATAACGCTAATGCACAACGACATGAATGTGGTAATAGTTGGCAATTTTGATGTTACAAATAAAGATATCTCAGTTTCATTTCCAAACACTGGTAAATGGTACGAATACTATTCTCAAACCGAAATAGAAATTAGCGAGAATAGCCAAAGTTTCTCTATGGCACCAAGTGAGTACCGAATATACACAACATCTTATATCAACAGGCAAAACTACATTGTTGATGTGCCTACTTATAAAGAGGATACTAATAATTTCAATATTTCTCTCTGGCCAAACCCAACCAGCGGCAATATAAATATTTCAATATCCACAGAAAAAGCTGGTAATGTTGATGTAAGGCTTTACGATATAAATGGCAGATTAATCTCATCAATCTATGGCGGCAAAGTTTCTCCTGGTCAAAATTCTATATCATGGAACAAACCAAGCGGCATTGGCGCTGGCCTATACTTTGTTGTGGTTGAGAGTCAAACAGGTAAAACGGTCAAAAAGTTGCTAATTAAATAGCTAATCAAAACCTAAAGAGCAGCCCACCTAGGCTGCTTTTTTTATGCCAAAATGCTACCTTAGCAGTTCCTCTAGTAAAATATTATGAAGCGCAGTTTTATTTTTTGCTTGATTTTAGCCCTTATAAGCGGCAAGGCATACACAACACCTAGCGATTCTACTACTATTGCTGCTATAAACGCTTTGGGTATAGATCATTACTGGGGCTATCTGCAATACCACTATCCGGAAATGGCTGTGCTTAAGCAAAACCCCGCACAAGGGCTAAAACTTTCGTATGTTACCCGTGGCAATGGCAGCAAGTATTGGCATAATGCATTCAGAAACCCAAAAATTGGGTTGTCGTATATGCTTATGGATCTTGGCCATCGGAAAGCGTTGGGTATAGCACACACCTTATCGCCATTTATAGCTATTCCATTAGTTGACAACAGAAATCGGCTTTATGCTGATTTTAAAACCAGTGCTGGATTAGCCTATATGCCAAAGGTTTACAACTCGGAATACAACAATTTGAATACAGCCATATCAACCCACTTAAATGTTTATATCGATTTGGGTTTAAGGCTTACGTACCAATTTAGCAATAAGCTAAACCTAAATGCGGGCTTGCACATCGCACATTTTTCAAATGGCAGCATCAAAAAGCCAAACTATGGTCTAAATTACACCTTGCTAGCAGTTGGATTGCAATATGGCAATTTAAAATCGGACGTTAAAAAAGGGGGTAATTTCACCTATCAAAACGAGAAACATCGATTTTTATTAACTACTGCAGGCTCTATGAAAGAGGCCATTGGCATTGGAAACCCCAGCTACTGGGTGGTCACAGGTTCATTTGAGTATAGCCATCATATATTTTGGCCTTTACTAAGGGCAGGGATTTCTTTCGATTTTATGCATGACCATTCGCATGGCATAGTGCTAAGCACAAATAGCATAAGCTATAGCAACAATTGGGAGCTAACCAAGCTAGGCATTGCAGCAACTACAGAGGTTATGCTCGATAGGTTATCGCTTATCCTACATTTTGGTGGATATTACTATAACCTAAGCAGCGATACAAAAAACCAGTGGGTTTACCAACGGGTTGGACTCCGCTATAGGTTTACTAATAGAATTTGGGCTCACCTGGCACTAAAAACCCATTGGAATATTGCCGATTATATTGAATTTGGAATTGCAGTAAAAGTGGGGCAGTAAAAAATTAGTAGGCTGTCGGTTGTAAGTGCCTTACAGCAAATCAACCATTCAATCAACCAATCAACCAATCAGCCAATCAGCCAATCCTTCAACCAACCCGCCTGCTGACGTCAGTCAGGCAGGTCAATCATTCAATCATTCAATAAGCCAATCAACCAATAAACCAATCATAATCTTCTACTGCAGCCATTCCGCATTCGAACTGTTTAACCCAACATCAACCTAAAATTAACCTCAAAAAAAAGGAAGCTACCAAAGCAGCTTCCTTTTTTTGTAGACACACTGATTTCTGCTATTTTATGCAATCTCTAAAACTGAGACTCCAATGAATACAGACAATGTTTTGCTTCTGTAAAGTTTACACCTTTTAATGAATTGCCATTTGCAACAAAATATTCATTAACAAAAAGTTTACAATAGGCTAGTTGAGTTACAAGGTAGCAGAACATTAACTCTAGAGGATGCGAAAAGCAACACCATCTAACTGCTTCACAGTAGTTTTTGATGTGATAGTCATTGGGATATCAAGTTTTTGCCCCATCATATCGCCAATAATATTACCGTTAATATTCTGCTCAACAACTGATGATATTACCATTCCAGTTATTGCATCAAGATCAACACTGCCAGATGTTGTGCCAATAAGATTGTAGGTAACCTCAGCACCCATCATATTACTTTTGTTTCCTGGCACTGTACTCATAGTGGCCGAAATTGATAATTTATTCTCATTGTCACCCTCCTCAATCAATGTAATGTTATTGATTATATTAAGAATAAATTGATTGTTAATACTTTCGTTAACTGTCCAGCTATCGTTAACTTTAAGAGTTTTATTTGGAAACTCAACAAATGAACCGCTAAACATTTGCTTAAGTGCATCTTCTGTCAAAGCCGTATTAATGCTTTGCTCTACCTGAACACCACCACCCAACGCATCAATTAATTGTTTACGTAACTCATCGCTATTTTTAACTTCAAGAACTTTACCTTTATTTGATACTGTAGCATTTACTTTTTTATTGATAAGCGCATTAAAAATTAGAAACTGTGGATTTGCAGATGCATTATCAGACTCATTGTTAGAGTCAAACGACATCTTCATACCCTGCATCTCCATATCAATAGCAACACGTTTAAAAGTTATTGTTGTATTGTAATTACCATTACCATCTTTTCCGTCAACACCGATTGTATATTCGAAAGTTTGGTTTTGCTTAATAATTTGCTGAACGCCATTAATGGTTTGATTTATTACCTGCTCACTAACTGCCGAGTACATAATTGTACTTCCTTTACTTAATTTCAAGTTAAGTGAAGTACCTGAAGCCATTATTGTAAATGGCATTAGCAAAGCAATGGTTAGAACCAATGTGCGAGAAATAATTTTCACTGTTCTTTTCATCATTTTAGGTTTTAAAATTTGCTGTTAGTATTAATTTTAGGTTTTTTAAGGATATTAATTAGCAATGGGTTTTATAGGATACTTCAGCCCTTCCATACCAGTAATAACCGCTTTAACTGAGCCCACAAGTATTTTGGCTTCGACTAGAACTGGTACTCTATTCTGGTCATCGGTTACCCATACCTCAAGATCTTCGCCCCCTTTAAAAATTGTACCCTCTACCAACAGGGCAGAAAATCGAATGGTGTTAAACACTGTACCATCGCGCATTTTAAGTTCCTCTTTTCCCTTGTAGCGAAGGAATAGGTCGAAAACCTCATTGTCGATAGCCATTCGTATGGGTATTTTATCGCCGGGACTGTACTTGTCAAAATCGAGAGTACGGCAATAGTATATAGCGCTAACCACATCGAAAGTGCAGGCTTGCAAGGGTAATTTATCCTGCCTGTATGGCCTGTCGGAGTTGAAACTTATTATATCGAGCATATTCTGCTCGCGATTAAAAACGTACCTGTTATAGGTTTCGAAACCACCCTCGTAGGTATCGCGCTCAAACCAATATGGTTGCAGCGTTTTGGGGTGAACAATAGACTCAAACCTATCGCGCACTTTAAAAATCCAATCGTACTTTTTCTGGGTCCATCCTTTTGATAGTAGATGAAGGGCGGGCTTTCCCATATAAGTTGTGTCATCTACAACAAACTCAACATCACCAGCGTTAACCCAAATAAACCCCCAGTTGTAAACGGCATGGTAGGTAACCCTTTCGCCCCCCTTAAAATTCAGCTCTTTAACTTCGCACTCCTGCCCCACATCAACCAAAGCATCAAAACAAAGAATTATCGAAGTCGTTTGATGATTTTTTCTATAAAGTTCAAAACTTGAGAGTTGATGAAGTATTATATGATATATACTGAGATGTGTATGATATTAAACCATCTTGAGCTATTACAGAAAACTGAAAGAAAACTGATTGATATAAATTTAATAAACGAGGTAATTATATAAATAGTTTCTCTGAGAATGACAGACCTATGTGATG
>CAZTFJ010000141.1:0-7505 GCA_964612255.1 uncultured Rikenellaceae bacterium
ATCAATCTTGGTGAAAGCAACAATCAATCAGCCATTCGGTCAACCTGCCTGCTCTGACGCCAGTCAGGCAGCTCAACTAACCAATCAATTAGTCAATCAACTAATCAGTCAATCAACCAATCAGTCAATCAGTCAATCAACCAACAAATCAATCTTTGCCTATTCGTATTTTGCGTAAAAAGTATAGTAAACTTAGAGAAACTCGGAATAGATTAAGCCAATGGATACAAAAAAAGCGTTCGACCGCGCTCAATGGCTTTGCAGCCAGAGCGAGAAATGCATATTCGATATCGAAAAAAAGCTGCAACAATGGGGTGTTGACAAGGGCGATACAAAAAAAATCATCGACTCGCTCTGCCACGATGGGTTTATTGACGAGAATCGATTTGCACTAGCATTTGCTCGCGAAAAGGCTAGGTTTAATAAATGGGGGCCAAAAAAAATTGAGATGGCGCTCCGCGCCAAGCGGATAAGCAACGAGCATATAGATAATGCCATTGAAGAAATTAGCGAATTTACCAACAACCACAAGCTACACGAAATACTTGCAGCAAAGGCAAAAACCATAAAAGCAAAAGATAGTTACGACCTGAAAACCAAACTAATCCGCTTTGGCATATCACGCGGCTTTGAGTACGGACAAGTTTTGGGCATTGCAGAGAAGATAGTTGAAATTTAAAAATATTGAATCTAATTGCTTAGCTAATATTACAACATCAACATACATCAGACATCAACCATCATTAAACAATCATCATTCAACATTAACCATTTCTCATTAATCATTTCTCATTAATCATTCAAAGCCTCCCCCACCATCCTCTTAGGGTCAACCCAGCTATCAAACTGTTCTTCGGTAACATACTCAAGCAGAACCGCAGCTTGTTTAAGCGAGATGTTTTCGGCATAAGCCTTCTTGGCTATCTCGGCCGATTTTTCGTAGCCAATATGAGGATTTAGGGCTGTAATCAGCATCAACGAGTTAGCCACATTTCGATTGATGTTTGATAAATTAGGCTTTACCCCCACAAGTGCATTTTCAATAAAACTTTGAAGTGCCTGAGCCAGCAGCTTAGCCGACTGCAAAAAGTTTTGAATTATTAGGGGTTTAAATACATTCAGTTCAAAGTGCCCGCTCATGGCCCCAATGGCTATGGCCGAATCGTTACCAATAACCTGTGCGCAAACCATAGTAAGCGCCTCAACCTGCGTAGGATTAACCTTACCGGGCATTATAGACGAGCCTGGCTCGTTGGCTGGCAGAACCAGCTCTGCTATTCCGCTACGCGGGCCCGATGCCATTACACGAAAATCGTTAGCTATCTTCATTATGCTTATGGCTAGCTGTTTTAATGCGCCATGGCTCTCTACAAAAGCATCGTGGGCGGCAAGTCCCTCGAACTTATTTTGCGATGTAACAAACGGCATACTTGTAAGCTCTGCAATAGTTTGGGCTACCAATTTTGCAAACCCTTTGGGGGCATTAATGCCTGTACCAACAGCTGTTCCACCAAGCGCCAGCTCTAGCATATGGGGCAATGTATTTTCAAGCGCCCTTATGCCGTGCTCAATCTGCGAAGTGTAACCTAAAAACTCCTGCCCAAGCGTTAAAGGCGTTGCATCCATCCCATGGGTTCGGCGTATTTTTACAATATTGGCAAAAGCCTGACTCTTTGCCAATAGCTCGCTGTGCAGGCGTTTTAAGGCTGGTAAAGTTTGCTCTGCCAAAACGGTATACGCCGCAATGTGCATGGCGGTAGGAAAAGTGTCGTTACTACTTTGCGACAGGTTTACATCATCGTTGGGATGCAGGATTTTTTTAGTATCGTTGAGATTTCCACCATTAAGTTGATGCGCCCTATTGGCTATCACCTCGTTTAGGTTCATATTGGTTTGCGTGCCAGAGCCCGTTTGCCAAACTAGGAGAGGAAACTGGTCGTTATGTTTACCATCGAGAATTTCGTTGGCTACGGCAACTATTAGGTCCAGCTTGTGCTTTGGCAATACACCTAAATTGTGGTTTACTATTGCAGCAGCTTTCTTAACTAGAGCAAATGCACGAATCACTTCCATTGGCATTTGCTCATTGCCAATCTTAAAGTTTTGTATTGATCTCTGGGTTTGGGCTCCCCATAGCTTATTGGTAGGTACATTAACCTCGCCCATAGTATCGCGCTCTACTCTGTACATAGCAATATGGTTTTATTACAAGAACTGGATTAGTAAAAAGGGAGAAACCGTAATGCTTTCTCCCTTTTGCAGTTAGTAACAACCAAGCGGTGCTATTTGTTCTTAATATGCCCCGAACCCGATACTCTACCATCGACCAATGGGTTGCCAGAGTAGTAAATATCGCCACTTCCAACAACTCTTGCATTTAGAGTTTCGGTTGCAAATAAGTAGATATCGCCCGAGCCAGAAACGCTAACATCGGCATTTGCAAACTCAATTTTTTCGAGGTTAACGTCGCCCGATCCAGTAACCTTAACAGAGGCACTTTTCCCCTTACCTTTACCAGCAATATCAACATCGCCCGAACCAGAAATTGAAATATTTAAAGTTTCAACGCCAAGCCTTGGGATGGTTATATCTCCGCTTCCAGAAACTCGAATATCGAGCTGTTTTGTTTCTATAGCTGTTTGGCCAATAATATCGCCCGAACCAGACACAGACAACCCTTCAACCTGAGGCATAGTGATATAAATTTTCACCTTTTTATCTTTCCAGCCCAAGTTAACCCAACCTTCTGTTCGTATGGAAAGTTTATCTCCACGCACCTCGGTAATTATCTCACTTAAAAAGCCGCTATCGCCCTCGATAGAAAAGCTATACGAATTCCCTTGCGAAAGGTAGATGTTGCCAGGAACAGCCAAACTTACCGATGTAAAATCTTTTAAATCTCTCTCTTCCTTAACGGTTTCGCCGCTAAATGATACCATGCATGACGATACAACAATAGCCATACACATGGTAAATACTAAGCCTAAGTGTTTAATCGCTTTTTTCATAACTATTTTCAATTTTTGATTTAACACTCTAACGACGACATCTAAATAATTTTGCTGCATAGTTTATTGTTTTTGTTAATATTAAATTGTTGCATAAAAATCGTTGCCTTTATCATCAACAAGTATAAAGGCCGGAAAGTCCTCAACCTCAATCTTGTAAACTGCCTCCATTCCTAATTCGGGATACTCAAGAAGTTCCACTTTACGAATATTTTCTTGAGCCAAAATGGCCGCAGGGCCACCAATGCTACCCAAGTAAAAGCCACCATATTTTTTGCAAGCATCGGCAACGGCTTTGCTCCGGTTGCCTTTGGCAATCATAACCAAACTGCCTCCGTGGCTTTGAAACAAATCGACATACGAATCCATACGACCCGCTGTTGTTGGGCCAAACGAACCCGATGGCATTCCGGGAGGTGTTTTTGCAGGCCCCGCATAGTAAATGGGATGATTTTTAATGTACTGGGGAAGACCCTCGCCACTCTCAATACGAGCCTTAAGCTTGGCATGAGCTATATCGCGACCAACAATAATGGTTCCGTTAAGCGAGAGTCGCGTTCCAACCTTATGCTCCGAGAGCTGAGCAAGAATTTCGCTCATTGGTTTGTTTAGATCAATTGATACTGCACCATTATCGTTCTGCTCGCGGTACTCTGCTGGGATAAACCGACCAGGGTTGCCATCGAGCTTCTCAATCCATAATCCCTCCTTGTTGATCTTTGCCTTGATATTCCTATCGGCTGCGCACGATACGCCCATACCTACAGGGCATGAAGCTCCATGGCGTGGAAGTCGAATAATTCGTAAATCGAGCGCAAAATACTTACCCCCAAACTGAGCTCCAATACCCAACTTATGGGCAGCATCAAGCATTCTATTTTCCAACTCTACATCTCGAAAAGCCTGACCGCCTTCGTTTCCCTGCGTTGGTAAATTATCTAAATATTTGGCAGTTGCCAATTTAACATACTTGAGACAAGCCTCTGCCGAGGTACCCCCAATAACAAATGCTATATGGTAAGGGGGACAAGCAGCCGTACCCAGCGATCGCATTTTATCGATTAAGAATTTTTCTAACTTTTCAGGATTCAGCAACGCTTTGGTCTCCTGAAAAAGCATGGTTTTATTAGCCGACCCCCCGCCTTTGGCAATAAACAAAAACTCATAGTCCTTTTTACATGTAGCAGTTATATCGATTTGTGCGGGGAGATTAGTGCCTGAGTTTTTTTCGCTATACATATCAAAAGGTATGATTTGCGAATATCGGAGGTTTTCGCGCGTATAAGTTTTGTAAACACCCAGCGATAATGCTTCCTGATCGTTTGCTCCGGTCCACACCCATTGCCCCTTACGGGCAAAAATAATTGCTGTACCAGTATCCTGACAAAAAGGGAGTTGCCCCTTTGCCGAAATCTCAGCATTCTTGAGCATTGTAAGCGCCACGTACTTATCGTTATTGCTAGCCTCCGGGTCGGAAAGCACCCCGCCCAGCTGCTCAAGATGTTCAGTGCGAAGCATAAACGATACGTCGCGAAGCGCTGTTTGTGCCAGTAGGGTTAACGCCTCGGGCGAAATCTTGAGTATTTCCTGATCTTCGAACTTTGCAGTTGAGACAAAATCCTTTGTTAATAGGTAGTAGTTGGTTTTATCCTCGCCCAGGGGGTAAGGATCGTAGTACTTAAACTCGGAAGTTGCCATGGTGTAAGATTTAGGGATTAGCAATGGGGTTTACAAAACTCAATATGCTTAAAACATCTTATCGATTTCCTCGGGCGGGTTGGCCAAAACAGCTTTAAGTTTGCCAACCACTATAGGGCGTTGCAAAAGTTTTGGATTATCCTTTATTATCTTAATCCACTCATCGGCATTGAAACTCTTTCCCTTCAGAAATTTTTTAAAATAATCCTCTTGATGCCTAACCAGCTGCAATGGCTCAAGGTTCGATTTTAGGAATATCTCCTTCAACTCATCGGTGGTAAGTGGTTCCTTTAGGTACTCGCGAATAGTAAAGTTTTCGGTCTTGGTTTTAAGATATTCGAGTCCAGCACGACTGTGCTTACAGCGAGAATTGTGAAAAATTTTAATCATAATAACTTGTTCTTTTAGCAGTACAAGTTAAAACGAATAAACCAGTAAATCAACCTAATTTAATATCAATCTAAAGGGATTAGCTTACCTGTTGAGCTAAGCTCATCAATTACAATTTCCGAAGGGGTTCCTTGGTAAAAAATATTACCATACGAGTTTAGCGTAACCCTAAGCTTACCATTGGCCTGCACATAGCTGTTGCCCTTTGAGTTATTTACTACACGGAGGTTGGGAGAGTTTAACTCAAGCGCGTGTAACGAGGCCGAGTTGCGCATCCAGAACGATGCGTTTGTTGCAGTACCCGTTACTGTAAAAATTCCAGAGTCGTAGGTATTTCCTGTTACAATGGTAAACGATGTCATATCAACATTAAGGTTAACCCTTCCGGTGTGCGAAGTGGTAACAATACGGAGCGAAGGTTGGGTAATCGTACCATCTGTTTCCATATCTACAGGTGCTTTTAGATGCATTCTGGGCAGGTTAGGGAAGCATAGCATTAACCGGGGTATTTTGTACGACGGGCTCCATTTGTAGCTATTGGTATCGGTAATAACTAAAGTGTCGTTAACAATTTTAGCCTCAATACCATCAATAAGCTCGGCAGGAGCATCTATGGTAACACCAAACTCTTGTTGCTGTTTTAGCGTGATGATAAAGCTGCTATTCACCTGAACGAAAGAGTAATGCTCGCCATGAATACTTACCTGATCCATTTCCGATAAATCATCAAAAAGGATTGCTTCGCACCCAGCAAAGACAAATGCAAAAAGCAAAAGGATATGTAGATATGTTGACCTTCTCATTATCCTAAAAATTTAAATCGTAACCAATGCCCCACTCTACATACTCGGCCACCAAGCGGCTGGTTTTTAAGCTACAGTTAGCCACAAAGCGCTGAGCAAATCGATATCTTATGCCTAATCGTGAGTAAAAATCAGATTCGTAGGGGTTCTCGTAAAAAAGTCGCACTCCTTGCTGCAACACAAACGATACCTTATGCCACACTATTTCGTAACCCAGATAAACGCCACCCGACCAGGGCGATGGATTTATCACCACTTCATTCTCAGTATAATATTTGTACTCGGTGGGGATGTAAAACAAATCGACACCTGCTCCAGCCCTTCCGCGTTTTCCTAAAAGATACGAGTAGTTAGTATTTAGTCCCCAAACCCCCTTGGTAATTGGTTTAGGTTTGTTATCCTGTTGAATTCCGCTGCTAAGCAAAAAATTAAGCCTGTGCCTTTTTTCGTAATTGGGCAGAAAAACTTTTTGTGAAAAGTCGTAGTTTTCATTTCTAATGATATAATCGGCACCAAAGCGGAGCGAGATAATATTAAGCCCAGTATTAGGTAACCTAATTTTACCATTTGAACTATGCATTAACGATGGCCCAACAAAAAATGACAGCCCACTATTAGTCTTGTACCGTAAATCGAGCGCAAGCAAGATAAAAGCATTAAGATGAGAGCCAATTGCCTGATTTAACGGATTTGTAAACGGATTATTCGGTTTTGTTACCCAACCCAATCCAACACCCAGATTAGTTCCAACAGACAACCCTTTGTGCAAAACAATTGGCGATGTAAAGTAGGCGTACCCGCTAAGCACATTACCATATATATCGGTGTTACCCAAATTCGACATATACCCGCCCAGCCCAATGGTAGGAATTCGCTTGCTATTGATATTCGGGAAACTTTTACCAACCCTTATATCGACACCATTTATGTATTCAGAGTTAAAAAACTGAATATATTCGTGATGCGGATACAAAAATCCACGGAAATAAGTTGCACTTACACTTGTTTCTCGGAGAAATATTTCTGGATCAGTGGCCTTAACACTATAGCTAAGGGGCACAACAAAAACAATCAGCAAAAAAAATTTGCTAACAACACTCCCATATCCAGCCAAACGCCTATTTTGGAACATAAATAAAAAGCCTAAACTGCTACCGAGTGCTCTCTTAGGGCATCGTTAAGCGATGTTTTTAGGTCGGTTGACTCCTTGCGCTTACCAATAATCATGGCGCAGGGAACTTGGTACTCGCCAGCAGGAAACTTTTTAGTGTACGATCCCGGAATTACTACCGAACGGGGTGGTACCTCGCCCCTATACTCTAGTGGCTCACTGCCAGTAACATCAATTATTTTTGTCGATTTGGTTATCACCACATTGGCACCTAGCACGGCCTCCTTACCTACCTTAACACCCTCAACCACAATGCAGCGCGAGCCAATAAAACAACCATCCTCAATAATAACGGGTGCAGCTTGCACAGGCTCTAACACGCCACCAATACCCACACCACCCGAGAGATGCACGATTCCACCAATTTAGGCGCATGACACTACAGTTGCACCAGTATCCACCATGGTCCCCTCAGCAACAAAAGCTCCAATATTT
>CAZTFJ010000142.1:0-7475 GCA_964612255.1 uncultured Rikenellaceae bacterium
CTAGATCAAAAGCGGTCTCTACATTTCTCAACTCAAAATTTTCTGCAGAAATCTCAGTCGATTTAAAAGGTATTGAATAGGATACTTTTAAATTGTTTTCCAGCGCCCTGCTGCAGATAGAGAGTACAAGAATAGTAAAGAAAAAAATCACTCGTTTCATTTGTTTTTAACTTTAAGAGTAAACTGAAACTTGCCATAATACAACAAGCCAAACTGATGGCTTTAGCCGCTCCAGATTAATTATATATCAATATATATATGTCAATTATTCTTTTGTATCAGCTGATTTAGCTTAGCCTAATCAGCTGTTTTTGTACTTGTTGTACCCTTTCCAGTAAATGTATATTTTGCCAATCGGTTTTGCCTATTGAAATAAAACTTAAGCGTTCTGTCCATTTTTTTATCGTTCACCACCACCGTATCGCTGGTAATTGCTGAAAGGTTATTAAAAGCCTTAAAAAAATCGCTGCGGCTCATTCCTTGTCTCACACCGTTTACCAATTCAATTTCGGGATTACGAACAATACCGCCAAGCAAAAACTCCTGATTATATCTGGTTTTATAAATGCTTATCTTCGATTTTTTGTAGATAAAATTATAAATAGTATCGGGCGAATGTTGATCTCGGGGGGTTCGCTTGATTAGCTTTTGCACTTTAGTACGCGGGGGCATATGCTTAGTAAACGCAGAGATGCTTTCGGTATGCTTAAACGGATTTTGCAAAAAATCAGCAACATCCGTAGGCTTAACCTCAACTACTGTTGGTGGCCTAAATACAGCGCAAGCACTAAGTGCCAAAGTGGCTATTGCTACAATAATTTTTTTCATACCCATAATTTTAACCATAGCAATATTACAAAAATTCTTGCATTACAAACAACTTCGTATCTTCAATTCAAACCAATTCGAGAAACATTATTATGGCTATATTTGAGCTATGCTCAACAAATCAATTCATACCCCAAAGAAACAGCGCTGGGAAATACATTACGTATATGTAACCATACTTCTGGTTGTAATTTACCTGCTACTTCCAATTAAGCAAAGTAGTATAGATGGTTATGGCTATGCTTGTTACATCCGCGATGGCAAGGATTTGTTTCTACCCCACCACTTGCTATACAATGCTGTTGGTTTTGTTTGGAGCAACTTGCTAAAGCAATTTGGAGTTACAAACGTTTTGGCCGCAATGAAAGCCCTAAACGCATTACTGGCAGGATTATCGCTACTTGCTTTAGGGAAGATATTATCTCTTAACAACTTTCCCAAAACTAAAACAATGGTTTGGGTACTTTTTGTAGGCAGTTCATGGGGCGTTATGCGTTTTGCAACCGAAAACGAAACCTACATCCTTCCCATTTTCCTGTCGCTAATTGCCACTCTTTTCTTTAGCAAACACACAAAGCATAGCAATACCGCTAATATTTATATGTCAGGTTTTTTTGCGGCTCTAGCCTGCTTGGCACACCAAATTCATTTTTTTTGGTGGTTGGCTATTCTGCTAACGCTGGCAGCTAAAAAGGATTTTTGGAATGCAACTAGGTATGCCCTACCAGCCATTATTGTACCCATTACCTATTGGCTTGCCATGAATTTATATTACAACATTAATATCGATATAAGTTCGGCACTTGAGTTTGTTTTAAGAGATTATATTTTGGGATCGGCAACAGTGAGTTTTGGACTTAAATACCTAATGCTCTCAGCTATAAGTTTTGGAAGAACATTTATTCAGGTACACGGATATTTTGTAAACCTATCGTACTGGCATATTTTGGGAGTGCTAGGGTTTATTGGGCTTTTAACAATTGCCATACTTCGAATTAATTTGATTCGGTTTACAAAGTTGCCGGCAAACAAATGGTTTACATCAGCTATAATTCTAGCCACCATGCTGCAATTGGCATTTGCCATTGCATCGCACGGCAACGCAGAATTTATGGTTATGCTACCATTCTTATTAGCTTTAGTGCTATCGGAAATAACTAAAAACGAAACTGTTTTTGTGGGTTTTGTTGCACTAGCTATGCTTGTTTGGAATATCTCGTTGGGACTAATTCCGCTTAGTAAGAGATATGTTGACAACTCATACTTTGTTGCCCAAAAGGTAATGGAGATGGACCGGGCTACTTTTATAGTTTTTAACAAGCCTGGTGTAGATAACATTGTTAAATATCACCAAGGAATTTATCCTAACAATACGTTTTCGGGCACTAAGAAAAGTAACGTTGATAGCCTTAAAATTAGCATTGAGCAAGCAGTGAATAACGGGAAATTGGTTTTTACCGATTGCGTTGACAGACCTAAAACAATATCGAGAGAGAGCATTACCTTATCGAGCAATCTTGAAATTTTCACGCAGTTTAATCAACAAAAAAACGATTCTACAAAAACGCTTACAGGAAAATATTATATATTTAAACTAATGTCGACCAATAGTATTCCAAAATAATTGAGAAGATAAACAAAACAGAAATATATCTTAACCCTATGGGTAAACAGAAGAAAAACGGAGCAAAAACGAATAAACCTGAAGAGGGATCAACGGGAATGGATAGACGCGATTTCATTAAGCTAAGCATTCTGCTGGGAGGTGGCGTTTTTTTATCGGGAGGACTACTGGGCTGCGTAGGAAACCTGACCGACGGTTCCGCAGAGATTATAGAGAGCAAAGGCAATACCATGATTATAAGGGCAGGATGCCCTGGGCATAACTGCGGTGGCCGATGCATACTAAAATTCCACGTTAAGGATGGTATTGTAACCCGCATTGAAACCGACGATCGCCCCGGCGATACGCTTGAGGATCCACAGCTAAGAGCTTGCATCCGTGGCCGATCGTACCGACGTAGGCAGTATCATCCCGACCGATTAAAGTACCCACTAAAAAGGGTTGGCGAACGTGGTTCGGGTGAATTCGAAAGAATATCGTGGGACGAAGCCCTTGATTTGCTGGCATCCGAGATTAAGCGAGTTAAGGAAAAGTATGGCAACTCCGCAATACTAGTACCTTACGGAACTGGTAGTTACAACCAAATCAATGGCAGGCAAACCGCAGCCCGCCTCATCAACCTACTAGGTGGATCGTTAGGCTTTTACAACAGCTACAGCTGGGCCTGCATATCAAAGGCCACTCCATATGTGTATGGCACATCGGTAACTGGTAACCAGCGACAAGACTGGGTTAACAGCAAGTTCATAATTATGTGGGGGTGGAATCCCGCTGAAATGCGCGATGGTACCAACAGCGAATTCTTTATAAAAAAAGCGCGCGAACATGGCGCTCGAGTTGTGTGTATCGACCCGCGTATGAGCATGAGCGCCGTGGCGCTGGCCGATGAGTGGATTCCCATTCGCCCCGGTACCGACGTGGCCATGATGAGCGCCATGGCCTATACCATTATCACCGAAAATCCTCACGATAAAGATTTCATAAAGCGCTGCTGTATAGGTTTCGATAAAACTCAGATGCCCAAGGGTTATGAAGAGGAGGAGAACTACTCCGATTACATACTAGGAACACACGATGGCATTCCCAAAACGCCCGAGTGGGCCGAGAAAATCTGTAGCGTTTCCGCCGAAACCATAAGGCGTATTGCCCGCGAGTACGCCACCAGCAAGCCATCGGTGCTATACCAAGGCTACGGTATGCAGCGCAGGGCATACGGCGAGCAAGTAGTTATTGCAGGTTGCTGCCTGCCAGCCATAACTGGCAATGTGGGTATTGCCGGCGGTTGGGCCGGCGGCATTGCCCTGCAGGCCGATGATGGTGGCCCATTCTGGAACGTTTTTCCAACGGGTAGAAATCCGGTTAAGGCAACCATACCTGTTTTCCTTTGGACTGAGGCCATTCTGCGAGGCAAGGAGATGGATTTGGAAGATGGGGTTCGCGGGGTTGAGAAGCTGGATAATAACCTAAAGCTTATCTGGTGCGTTGCCTCAAATATTCTTATAAATCAGCATGCCGACACCAACCGCTCGGCCAAAATCCTGAAATACGAAAGCCTTGTTGAGTTCATTGCGGTACAAGATCACTTTATGACCCCATCGGCCAAATATGCCGATTTGGTGCTGCCTGTATGCACGCAAATGGAAACCTGGGGCTTACAAGATGGTTGGAAATACGGCGATGAGGTAATAATTATGCCCCAACTGGCCAAGCCCCCACACGAAACCAAAAGCGATTACCAAATATGCGCCGAACTGGCAGAACGTTTTGGGGTAAGGGAAGAATTTACCCAGAACCGCAGCGAACGGGAATGGATTGAGTGGGCCGTGGAGCGATACAGAAAAACTCGCTTCCCAGACATCCCCAGTCTGGATAAGATGGAAAAAGACAACTGGGGTGGATACACCAAGGCGGTGGATAAGCCAGCCATAGCATTTAGGGAGTTTCGGGCAAATCCAGAGAAGAATCCATTGCGAACGCCCAGCGGAAAAATAGAACTCTTTTCGAAAACCCTTTTCGATATGGGTAAGCCCGATACCATACCAGCTATTCCAAAGTATATTCAGGAGTGGGAAAGCCCCTTTGGCGAAGAGGCCAAAAGATTTCCGCTTCAGGCGGTGGGGCACCACTATATGGCTCGTGTGCACTCTACCCACGATGGGGTTGACTGGCTTGAAGAAGCATTCCCTCAGCGAGTATTTATCAACCCAATTGATGCAAAAAAACGTGGCATAAGCGATGGCGATGAGATTTTGATATACAACGACAGAGGAAAAATTGCCATGCCCTGCCGCATTACACCCAAGATTATGCCCGGCGTAATAGATATTCCGCAGGGCGCCTGGTGGAAACCCGACAAGAACGGGATTGACCGAAGAGGTAATGTAAACGTGCTAACCTCGCACCGCTGGACTCCTCTTGCCTACGGCAATGCGCAGCACACCATAATGGTGGAGGTTGAGAAGGCATAGTTTTATTGTTTGATAATAAGTTTATGGAAAAATGTTTTTTTATACCTTTAGGTAATATACCAATTGGTATTATAACGCAAGGGTTAAATAATAACAATATGAACAAGCAAGCCAACGAAGAACTGGTTGAGGTTGCTAAAGACCATCTGCTCGAGACTAATGCACTCTTTTACCAAGAGATAGTCGATCAACTTACAACTTGAAATGATTAAGGCGGCGATTGAGAAGGTAACATAATTCAGTTCTACCGAGTTGATGCGTAAATAGAAGTTAGTGAAAATTTGGAAATCCGAAACCAGCACATACAACCAAACATAACCAAGATGAGAAAAATACATTTAATAATTCCCTTTAGTATTTTGATTTTATCTTGTGAGAAAAATCAAAATGATTCCAATAATGATAACATTAAAGACAACATTTACTTTTATGACATAAATCCCGATATAGTAATAACAGCTACGGAGAAATACTACAACCCTGGGACTTATCATTCTTGTAGTGAAACACCAATCCCAACTGATTCAATTGCTCGATACTCTATCGATTTGAACAATGATATTGTTCCTGATTTCGAGTTTAATGTTAAAAGATGGAAATATATTGGAGTGGGTTCAAGTTTTCAATTTCAGCCCTGTTTGAGATACCAAAATTTTAGGACAACGATTAGTTCGTTAAATGATTCAAACAAAATATGTACAAAAAGTGGTACACCTTTAGCTAATGAGTATTTATTTGGTGATATAATTTCGAATGATTCAACTTGGTCAAATAATATTTGGGCATTATATACGCAGTCTGTTGAAAATCAAAATTATTATGCCCCTGAGAATATGGAATACTATCTTGGTGTTAAAATATTTAAAGAAAACAAATACTATTATGGATGGTTGCTATTGAATTTATCAGAAGACACATTGATTTTAAAGAAATATGCTGTTAATTTATCAGAAAACTTGGAAATCAAAGCAGGACAAGAAAAATAAACTTTCGATACACGAGGTATAAGCAATTTGGCGAATGCCCCCGCCCCCGTGGCAATTATCAAAGTAGAATTTAAAAACAAACAACTTGAGTTTAGTACCATGGCAAAACAATGGGCTTTCTATTTCGATTCGTCGCAATGCTCGGGCTGCAAAACCTGCCAAATAGCCTGTAAGGATAAGCAGGATCATCCGGTTGGAATGCGCTGGCGCAATGTTTACGAGGTGGCTGGTGGCGATTGGGATGCAAAGGGAGATAGTAACTGGGAGTCGGGCATCGAGTCGTACAACATATCCATGTCGTGCAACCATTGCGAGGATCCTATCTGCATGAAGAATTGCCCCAATGGAGCGATATATAAAAATAACGAAGGCATTGTGCTTATTAATGCCGACCGATGCATGGGCTGTAAATATTGCCAGTGGGCCTGCCCCTACGGAGCACTACATCTGAACAAACAAACCGGCAAAATGACCAAATGCGATTTGTGCATCGACTACCTTGCCGAAGGCAAACAGCCATCGTGCGTTGCAGCATGTCCTATGCGAGTACTAGAAGTTGGCGAGCTGAGTGAATTAAGAAACAAGTTTAACGATTGGGAAAATATATACCCGCTACCAAGTCCACATATCACCAAGCCATCGTTGGTTATAAAACCCAAGGAGGCGGCTAAAAAAGAGATGAACTGGAAAGTCTTAAATAAGGAGGAGATTCGAGATGCATAGTTCTGAATGGTCACTACTCTTTTTTACCCTTATAGGGCAATTCTCGACAGGGCTAACAACAGCTTTGCTAGTTTACGCTAACATAAATCGCCAGCACGATGGTGAGGAACAGGCAAGATTTTTTAAAACCGGGCTGCTTATTGCCACAGGAACCATAGGCGTAGCACTAATAATTTCTTTCCTACATCTATCGGCGCCATTATCATCGGTATTTGCGCTTACCAACCTTAAATCGTCATGGCTTAGCCGCGAAATATTGATGGTATCGACATATGCTGCATCGATTTTTGTAACCACAATGTACTGGCAATTCTGCAAGGGGAAAAGGAATTTACTTATCCCCCTTCTAGCCATTTCAAGTGTGTTAGGCTTAACCATGGTGCTCACCATGGCCAAGCTATACATGATTGAAACCATTCCGCTGTGGAACACACCAGGTACACTAATAGCATTCTACGTCAACACCATATTGCTAGGCTCTTCGTTTGCATCGGTGTTGCTCTATAATAGCCACAAGGATAATTTAGATAGGAATGCAGGAAGAGTTTTCGTTTTTGTTGTAATAGGGATCCTTGCAGTAAAATTTATTTCAGGTTTGGTTGGCTGGGACACCTCTTCCAACGAAAATACAGTTTTTATGGAAGTAGAGTATAATCCCATTTGGGATGCTTTATCATGGGCTTGGCTTCTTGGACTTGGAATACTTATCCGACGAGTTTTTCCAAATCCGCGCGATACCGATACTGGTATACGCCTTTACCTACTTGCATTTATCTTTTTTGTAATAGCAGAATTTGCGGCACGAGTTATCTTTTACTCCTCGTACTTTAGAGTTGGTTTGTAAAA
>CAZTFJ010000143.1:0-7461 GCA_964612255.1 uncultured Rikenellaceae bacterium
TCTTCACCTTCGGTTTCAATCTCAATAAAAACAACGTCGCCAAGTTGACTTTGAGCAAAATCGGTAATACCAATAACGGCCTCGTTACCTTCAACTTTAACCCACTCGTGATCTTTAGTGTACTTAAGTTCTGCAGGAATGTTCATAGCATTAATTATTTAATTCTTTAAAATTAGGATTCGAAATGTGAGCCAAAAGTACATGCTTTTTTTATTAAAAGCAAAGGGTTTACAGTGTATAAAATTACTGTTTTACAGCTTACTCCTACTGAGCCATGGTAAACCTAACGCTAAATCCAAAGCTAGTATTTGCCGTGGGGTACGATAGGGCCACAACAGGCTTGTTCACTACCCTGTCGAAAAATGCCCTGATGGTTACCTGCTGGCTAACCACGTACTCGGCCGATGATTTTATGGTGATAATATTCTGTCCTGCCGATGGGCTATTGGTTCCCTCAACCAGTTTACGGAGAATGGTTTGATTATTCCTTACGCTTAGGTCGAAATTGAGGCGCAAATCGCTTTTAAGCGTTCGCTGCTCGCCTGTGGCCGACGACAATACAAGTGGAAGATTCTCAAATCGGTAACCGCTTCCCACAATAAGTTCACAGCTGCTAATTTCGCTAAGCTGGTTGTTGGCAAAACTCATTGCCAGCGAACGGGTTTTACGAACCTCAAGCCTGTTAGTTAGGCTGCTTAGCCAGGTGGCATCGAGGCTAATAAGAGGGTTAAACTGCTCGTTGATTGATATATTTGCAATTTCGTACTCGGGTATAAAGTTGCTACTCACCTCATCGCGAATATAGCTGTAGCCATCGTCACCGGGTTCGAAATTTAGATACGATGCGTATGAACCAATGGTAAATGTAGATCGGTAGCTGTGACGTAAGGTAAATGTACGCAACAGATTTTTAAAGGGTTTTAGTTTCGATAACCCATCATATGTAACTTGCCAGTTGGGCATCGGAATTAGCGGGAATGTGGTGAGCGTAGCCTTATCGACAGAAGTTCCGGTGTAGGCCGAAATAAACGAGTACATCAGCACCTCTTGGCTTAATGGGCCATACCCATCGGGGAAAGTGCTTAAAAATTCACTCTCGCTCAAATTATCGGGGTTAGGGTTGTATATACCTCCCTGTGCACGTTGGTTGGCTAATCGATGGGCAATGGCCAATCGGCTATCGCGGAATTTGGCAAAAGTGGGGCTAACATATTCTCCATCATCGCTTAGCTTCTCAAAAGCCGATTTGAATGAAATAACACTTATGCTAAAGTTTCCCGTTGTCATTGGGTTGTAAGCGTTAAATTGGCCGCCTGAGTTAGCCAAATAAAATTCATTCTTATTGCTGGCCATACTTCGTAATCCCGAAACCTCAATCCGCAAATTGGGTATGGGTTCAACCGTGCTGCGGAGCGTAATGTTTTGATTTTGGGTCATTACAAATGGCGAGTTCAATGTAGTATCGGTACTTAGCCAGTTGTTACGAACCGCCTGCCAAGCAAAATCAGGATTTTGCCATCCTGCAACAAATGGAAATCCTGGCGCAAAAACACCGTTTACATCCTGCATACCCAAGTATTTGGTTGATGGCTTGTAACCAGGCAGCATTGAACCAGTAGTTAACGCGTAGGCACCCGATATATTTTTTATCCCCATAAGCATTCGAACAGCACCTTGAAAAATGAGCAATGGAATATTCTCACGCTCTGGTACTTTGCCCTCCACTATAACTTTTAGATTTTTGTACTCCTTGTCGGCCTTAACGGATATACGCCTATCGGACCGAACATTAACCTCAACTTTCACTTCAGCCCCTTTCTCATCAAACACTTTTACATTAACATCCTCAGTTTTCAGGTTGTGAGTAATGGAACGGAAATAACCTTCGCGAAGCCAAAAACCTGTTTCTTCGTGTGTTACGGTTTTAAATGCTTGTTTTTTAACCACTCCTCTTGCACGCTGATCGAACTTCTGGTTTATACCCCTAAGCCACTTGCTCTTGTTGTACAAATTGGTAAAGTTAAGCTGCGAATTTAGCTGAACGGTGCTGGCATTCTGAATAGTATTTCCCGGGTCGAATCTACTTGTATCGGGCAAAATGGGGCCTGCCTGCCAGTTATAACTTCCTGTATATCGGGTTGAGGCTGTTATCCAGCTAAAGAGGGGTATTTTGTTAATGGGGATATTATAGCTCAAATTAAACTGATGGTTATAATTGGTATTGCGGCCAAAATCTTTCAAGTTTGTCCATACCGAATCTTGCCAATGCTGGTAACCAACGGGGTCGCGTTCTCGGCTTACCATACCAAGTGGTTCGTCAATTCGAGCCTGATTATTGGCATTAAAATCGAATTTAATAGCTTGGGTAATATCCCAGTTTAGCGAGTACACCCTATTCCAATGAAAATCCTTTGAGTAGGTTGGTACCAGCTTAATTTCGGGAGCATTAATATTGCGTAGCTGCTGCTCAAAGTAGGTACGATTAAGCTCCGTTCGGAATGAGAACTGATTGGGTAAGTAGTTAAAGTTAAAATCCTTAATAATTCTTAGGTAAGGATTTGACAGCCATTTCACATTCCGGAGAGGTGTTATGCTCTTAGGCCTAGTGTTGAAGGTATAGGTTAAACCGCCCCTTACGTTGCGCTGAACCCTCTCCTCGGTATTGATGTTTCGGGTTAGCTGCTCGTTGAATGCATAGCTCACAGCAAAGTTTGATATGCTATAAATTTTGGGAGCCCCCTCGGTTTTATTTATCCGAACATTGGTAAGGTTCACGCTTTTTCGTCGGGTATAATCTTGTGATACGCGCTTTATTGAGTCCCGCTCAGTTCGGTTAACGGCATTATCCAACGCCTTACGCAACGGAATGTCAGGGTCGAGGGGATTGTACTCGGGATTGGCAAACGACTCGGAGTAACCTATAAATAAAGGTATGTTTACGCCCGATTCCTTGGGGAAGAAACGTCCCATTTGAATGGTGGTACTTAGGTCGTACTGATAGGAATCGTGCATACTCCGCTCGTTTACCTTCTTCTCAATAGAACCAAAGCCGGGCTTAACGGTTGTTCCTGCCAACGTAACCATAGCCAAATCGGCTAATTTAGCCGACATACGGGCATTAGCTGCCCAACCTCCTTTATCCTCGGCTTGCGAAAGTCGCATCTCGTTTACCCAAACCACACCCGACTTGGGATATCCATCATCGTCCGGGCTATTGGCTTCATGCGGATTACGAATACCAATCATTATTACCCTAACATTGCTCAAGCTTGGGTTACCAGTAACTTTCACCTCCCTATCGCCATCAAGCATCTTAAACACAGTGGTGTAATTAATGGTTGAGCCCAACTTTCGCATCTCATCGTTGCGAAGCATTTTCACATTCTGGAAAAGTTCTAAATCAATATCCAGGAGGTTCTCGCGTGGCCATACCCTTGCCCTGTCGGTTTGGCTGTTGTTATTGTATTTACCCGATGGGGTAAGGGTGAGGGGAATTTCGTATTCGTAATAGTTGTTGTTATAATCGGTGCCAAGCCTAACAAATAGTTTTAGCTCGTTATCATCAAGTGGATATTCGGGAATTTCCTCGGCATGAATATCCATTACCATTCGTCGGTATTGCCTAACATCAAGCGTTACATTTCTGAAAACAGCCCGAGCATCGCCATCGGCCAAGTCAACCACTTTCATCTCCATAGCTTGCTCATTAAGCTCTGTAATCTGCGGTTGCGATGGGTCGATAACCCTATCGAGACCTGGAGGCAGTACATAGTTTACAGGAACCCTGGTGTAGTTCTCTTCAATGTTTACAGCTGAAACTTCGAATGAACCAGCGGGCAAGTCGCTTTCGGGCATTCCCTCTTGCCCCTGAATAAGCGCCCTATTGTATCGGCGCCACTCGCCCCTAACCAACTCAAGGGTAGCAAAACGCAGAATGGTGGTATCAACAAAACCTTTCATAAACATCCGCATAAAGCGAATTGACTTAAAGTCTTGGATATTTCCCACTATCTTTTCGTACTCATCAACAGGCACTTTAAACTGATACCAGTTAATCTCAGAGCGCTCGCCATTCTCTAATTTTGCGTTGTAGGTAACCTTATCTGTTATGAAATTGTAGCCTACCTCAAAGTCTTGCGGACGAAGCGAAATACGGTACTGATAGTAGGTTTCGTTCTCGTTCAGGGTGTAATCGTTGTTTATGTCCTCGCCATTGGGCTGAATTTGCCCAGCTGTTGGAAAATCTTCAACAATACCATCGGGAGTTGGCTGATCCGATGCGGGCGAGTTCCCCTCGGGGTTGTTTATGCGCTTGTACCTATCGAGAATACCTGTTTCGGCAGCATCGTAAATGCTAGAGCGGTAGTACCTGAAATTATCGTTGGATGGATCGTTGAGTGCATCCTGATAAATTTGCGAACCCTCGCCATACTGCGCTCGTAGGTCGTTGAGGTAGGCCTCAAAAAAGAGGGTTTCATCGTCATCGCCCAAACCATCGAGACCAACATCTTGGAACCTACGGGTATTGGGGTCGGTATCAAATGCGTTAACCAGCGATTGGACTGCTGGCACTCGTCCCCAGGCAGTGGTATCGACATTGGTTACCTCTGCCGATGTTGGTAGCCCATTCTCAAAAGCTCGCCGTCCATCGCTAAGCACATCCTCGGATATTTCGCCAAGGTTAATGTACAAATCGCCCCCCTGATGCGAAGGGTTGTACACAAATGGATCCATAAGCCAAAATTCAACGTACTCAATATTAGCCGTTTCAAAATCGGGCGATGGTAGCGAACGCATTACACCAGCCCATTTTTCCTTTGGATTTTGAAAAAATCCTTCATCATCTACCCCACTGGTAGAATAATTGTAGGGGCCTCGCTCGTTGGGATAGTATGCCAAATTTAGCACTGGGATATTTGTGGGAATACCCGATGGGGTTTGTCTGTTGGGAAAAATCTCCTTCTCAAAAATTTCGCGCACAAAATGGCTACTCTGCGTATTGGGATCGCGACGAATATGCCCCGGAGTAAGCGAATTATTACGTAAAAAGAGTGGGTCAATAGAATACCAAGCCAGCAATGCTCTGTTAAAGCTACTTTGCAAATCGTTTATCAAGTTAGCCTCGGGAAACAAATCGGGCTGATGCTGCGGTGTGCTAGCCAACGACCAAGCATACCAAGACCTAAGGTCGATAGTAGTTTTAGTGCCCTCAAAATCGTCTACATATACGGTTCCGCTTTTACCTATGGCCCTTGAATGACCAGGAATAAAATGGGCAAATTCGGCATCGAAAGATATTGTCGATTTCTCTTTGGTTTCAATAAACGGAAGGAAGTCTACTGCCTTGGTTAAAAAACCCGACTCAGTTTGGTACGATGTGTTTAATCCCCAAATGGTATTACTTATTGCTTCGTTTCCATAGTTAACCTTTTTGGTAAAAGGTTTCTCTGTAAGGTTAAGCACTGTGGCACCAATATTAAAATTATCGGAAAACTTGTAGTCGAAATGAGAACCAATAAGCGTTTTGGTCTCAAAGCTAAACATATCCTGACTTTCGAGAGAAATCTGTATTGGAGTTCCCGACTCCATAAGCCCAGGATTGATAATTTTAACCGTTCCCATTATATAATCTACGGTGTAATCGGTTCCTTCGGTTAGCTTCATACCGCCCGCGGTAACTACCACCGAGCCCCGGGGCACGTTCATCGCATTTAGGGGAATTTCGGAACTTGATGATGATTGATAAGTACCAAAGAGCTTAAACTTGTTCTTCTCGGCAACCTGTCGGGCTTTGGTTAAGGTAGAGTCGTATAGCTCCTGGTAAACATAACGTTCAATTAAATCGGGGTCGCCAATTTTTCGAGCCAAATCGCTACCAAAGGGCTCAAGCACAGGGAAAATTATGCGACCATTGCTTGAGTTTATGGTTACGCCCTCAATAAAATCGAACATCCCATCGGCACCCGGATCGAGATTGCTATTGAGGTTATCGAGGTTAAGCACAGATATCAATGGAAGGTTGGCCGAGTTACCCTCGGGCAAGTAGTTTACAGCCGTTCCGGTTAAATCGTTTTGGTAAAGTATGTTTAAATTAAACTCCTGCTTATCTATCTGAAACGATCCAATGGCATAAATATTCTTCATCATTAAATTCCATGTGGGAAGACGGGGCGATAAATTGGTTCCTTTAAGGAGTTTTAGTATTAGCGCATCGGGTGCTGTAACACCATCGGTTGAGAACTCCCCCACCTGAAAGGTTTGTCCCCCCATGGTGTATTCGTAAGCCACAGCTAAAATCTCATCGGCATTAAGCGATGTGTTTACCGAGATATACCCCAGCTGATTATTCACCGTAAACTCAGAGGGTGTGAGCTTGCGAGCATTCTCTATCTTTTCGTAATCGACACCACCAAAGAAATTTGGTATGGCAGAGAGCACTGTGTTTACCTCCGATATGCTTCGTATTCCGCTATAGGTAGATGTCATCTCGCTATAAAGACTGTTGAGCCCATTCCGAGGATGGTTACCTCCCTCGACCTGCGAGAATTGATCCTGCGCATGCATATTTTGGTACGACTCACCCAAATCGTGGAAAGCTACAACATCGCGCGAGTCGTCAAAGTTACCCCGTTTGTTGGTTACCCAAACCTCAACCCTTGTGATGTTGATTCCGCTATTTACAATGGGCAGATTTTGCAACGAACGGTTATAAGTGTCGCGGAAGTAGTGCGATAGGAAAAAGTGCTTATTGGCCTCGTACTCATCGGCCTGAATCTCAAACTCCTTGGCCTGCGCGCCGCCACGAACCTCGAGCACTTGGGTTTCGCTATTCTGTTTTGAGAAAATGCTGGTTACGGTTAACCGTCCAAATTTCATTTGGGTTTTTAGGCCAAATAAGCTGGAACTACCAGTTATTAAAGTACCCGGCAAAGGCAACGACACATTACCAGCTTCAATTTTTTGGATTATCTCATCCTCAAAACCAGTGTACTCCAACTTCACATTATTCTCAAAATCGAAAGTAGCTTCGGTGTTGTAGTTCACCTCCATACGCAATTTCTCGCCCACGGTACCGTTTACGTTCATTTGAATTTTCGACTGAAAGTCGAATGTAAAATTCTGCCTGTAGTTCTCGGCAATGGTAGGGTTATCGGTACGAGTACTGGTTACCCCAAACAGCAGTTCTGCTGTTCCCTGCGGAATAATTTCTATAACGTTGCTGCCAAAAATTCTATCGAACGTTTCGCCCCCCACCTGCAGTCGTGGCAAAATCCCTGACCCTCGGGAGCTTGTCTCACCCTGTCGTCGTTGCTGCCAGTAGCTACGCATCGATTGCTCAAACTGAAAATCCTGATACTCCTCCTCGCTCATTACTTTTGGTGGCCTCACGTTCACATTGCCCACCTCGTAATAAACTGTGTACTGCTTAGTTTTGGCATCGTACTCCACCTCAACCTTTAT